>VHCO01000179.1 GCA_016871715.1 Verrucomicrobiota bacterium | reverse complement strand
CAACCAAGGCGTCGCGGAGCTCCGCCCTCCAATCCGATGACCGCTAAAGCAGCAACCTTGGAGGGGCGAGTTCCACGAGCCCCCGATCCCAAACCCGAACCCGGCCAACCAAGGCGTCGCAGAGCTCCGCCCTCCAATCCGATGACCGCTAAAGCAGCAACCTTGGAGGGGCGAGTTCCACGAGCCCCCGATCCCAAACCCCCGAACCCGGCCAACCAAGGCGTCGTTCAATACAAAGTGCAGAAGAATCCCCTTCCGTTGGGCGTGATCGAAGACCGTCTCCCACTGGCGCAGCTTGCCGAGGTCGAAGTGCAGATTGTCATTGGTCGGATGGCCTTTGGGATTGGGCAAACCGGCCCAGGGCCAGACGTTCTGGCCATCCCCGCCGATGTTCATGGTGAGGAATTAGAGGCTGTTGACGTGTTGGGCGGCCAGATCGTTCAATGCCCCGATGATCGCCCGGCCTTGCTGGGCGCCCCAGTCCGGATCGCCGGGACGCCAATCTTCCACGTAAGCCGCGTCCGGACCGGGATTGCTGGGATGCCGCTTCTCTGGCAGCACTTCCGCCACGCGGGTGTCGAGCGTGCATTTGCCGTCGGCGATGAGCAGTCCAAGCACGGTGCTGGTGAACGATTTCGTCGCCGACCAGACGCCGTGCCGTTTGTCAATGTCATCGCCCCTCCAGATCATCCGACCGTGGCGGATGACGACCAGTTCCCGCGCACCGTCGTTGCCGACGGTCTTGGCCAGCAACTCGGCGGCTGCCTTGAGCTTCGCGCTGTCCACACCCTGGGATTTGGGCGTGGCTTCGTCCCACTGGGCGGACGGAAAAACCCCGGCGAGGCCCTCGAGGCTGGGCGCAATCCAGAGCGCCATCGCCAATGCAGGCCGGAGAGCAGCGTTGAGAAGCGTAGTTTTCATGGTCGTCGCGAATGCTTGCAGTCGGCGGGCGGATGCTGGCAGTCAGCGGGCGGATGCTGGCACGGGCACGATGGCAGTGCGAGGCGAAACGATTTCATGCGTTGTCCACGAAGAGCAGCAGGTAGCTCATCTCGGCGTCGTCGCGGAATCCGCGCTGGAGCATCAAGTCTCGCGCCCGATACGACACCACGTCACGGTCGTGATACCATTCCTCGGTGTGCCCACCGGGTGGATGGCCTCCAGGAGCATGATCGAGAAACCGTCACCCCAAGTGCGGGGCGGTTGGACGAATTCGGCGAGGTCTGGCGTCAGGGCCTGGCGGTTCTTTTCCATGATCTCGCGCTTCGCCGTCTCTGGCGCCAGGCCCAGCAGGCGTGGATCTCCCAGCGCGCCTTCGATCGCTTGGGCGACCGTGAGTGTCAGCCGCCAGGTCAACTCGCGTCCCTCGCCGGCGCGAGCGCTAAACCGCCGCGCATCGGTGCCGACCGCTTCGGAGGGAAGCCGGCGCTCGTGAACGGGGATGTCTTGTTGGGCCGCCGCCGCATCCGGAAAATTCAGAGGCTGCAGCAGACCTGCCGCCGCGAGGAGCAACACGGCCTGGCTCGCGATACAGTTGAACCCATGCACGGCGAAGAACGATCGTTTCATCGTCATGGAATAGGCGCCAGAACCGAGTCACCGATAGTTGATACTGACCACCTCGTGAATATCCTCGACGCGGATTTCCAACTGGTTGCCCTTCCGACGCAACTCCGTGGTCGGATTGAACGCGCTGGCGCGGTTGGCGCTCTCGCGCCGTGTGAGCGTGGCGCGATACATCGGCGTGTCCTCGATCGGCACCGGCAGGACGTACGGACGGTCCTTTGCGGGCGTGGTCTGCGGCGGGGCGAGGTAGCCGAGCAGATGCACCCGGAGCGTGCGGCTGGCGGGATCGTCGCTGACGACGGCCTGGACATGGGCCGGAGCCTGAATACGAATGCGCGGCGCGGGATTCAGAAGGCGGACGGCGTTCGCCAGCAACTGGCGAGCCGGTCGGGCCGACATCGAGGCCGACGAGGGAACGCTGGAACCAGAACGGGCTGGCCGGGATGGAATTGCCGGAGGTGGCCGCGGCCGCGGCCAAGGCAGTGAGCAAAGTGCCCAATAGCAAGGGAACCTTCTTCATAGCATTGATTTGGCCGCACCCATTATGCCGCGCAAATTCTTCCTTTGGGAATCCGTAAGCGGGCCGAAAGCGGGGCCGCGTTTCGGCAATGCTCATCTTGGTGTGTTTGGAGTCCCGGCTTTAGCCGGCCCGCGCCGAGAAGCCGCCTGAAGGCGGAACTCCGCACGTTGCGGCGGTCCAGTTGCCGGCAGCGGCGGCTCTCGCCCAACCGGCATTGGCTGGTAGCGCCCCCGCCCCGGGGTTGGCCGGCGACACCCGCCACCGGTCCTTTGCCCGACCTGGGCCCCCTGACGATCAGCGAGGTCAAGCGCCGATGTGTTCCTGGACTTCCAGGGCACCCGGGGCCGAGCCGCTCCGCACGCCCAACCGATCGGCTTCACCGGCCGGGCCATGAGCTCGGCCAACCTGTGGTGTGATGTTCCTTGCACACGCCTGCAGCTCAGTCGAGCTCGATCACCCGCACGCTGGCGGCGAACGCGGGCTCCGGCGAAATGCGGGGCTTTCGGCCGCTGGTCGTGGTCAGGTTGCGGAGAGTCACCCGCTCGGTCAGCCGGTAGGGAAATGGGCGGGCAGCCGTGGACGACGTCCCGCCGTGCGGGTCGGTGAAAAGGTAGGGGCCGGCGTAATCTTTGGGGTGCTGGCGGTCGTCGATCGTGAGGCCGTCGATGCTGATTTCCCGCGGCATGAAGCAGGGATAACCGAAGTCGTGTTGCCCGTCGTTGCCCGCGTTGAGCAGGTAGGGCTGGACCGGCGCGCCGCACGCGGGAATCCAGCGGCTGTTGCGGATCACGATGCTGCCTTCCCAGGTGCTGCCGTAGTCGCCGCGCAGGCTGATCAGCGACCGGCCGTTGAGCGTGGAGTTTTCGACCGTCAACGTGCCCCGGCCGATGGCGTTGAGCCCGGCGTGGCCCAGCGTGCAGCCACGAAGCGTGTAGGTGCCGGACACGCCCTGGTGGGTGTCCATGCGGGACAGCGTGCAGTTCTCCAGCAGGATGTTCTTGCAGAAGTTGGCCCCGATGACGCCCCAGCGCGTGGTGTCGCAGATGTTGTCCATGTGGCAGCCGATCATCGTGAAGTTGACCACCTCGTTCACGCTCAGGTCGTAGGTGCCCATGCTCACGGGTTTTCCGGCGGCGCCGATGGTCGTGTAGGTCTTGTGACCGGTGACGAAGCAGTCGCGCAGCGTGACGTTGGCGCAACTGCTCACGGCCAGGAACCCGCCGTATGGATGGCCGGCGTCCGTCTCGCCCACGACATGATGGGTCAGGCCGACGACGGTGGTGCCCGAGCGGTTGATGGCGATGTTCCGCGCCCAGTAATTGTACCCCTTGGCCTGTTTCATCCGGTTGGCAGTGGTGGTGAAGACTCCGCCATTGAGGATCAGCGGCCGCTCGTCCATCGGGCGGGCCTCGACGCGTGTGATCTGGTCGTAGTCCCAGTCAATGTCGCCCTCGATCGTGCCGTCACGGCGCAGGATGAAGCAATCGCGCTGGGTCGAACCGTTGTTCTGGTTGAGGCCGCGGCGGATGTAGCGCCGCTGGCCGTTGTCCTCCACCCGCACCCAGCAGTCGCAGGGCGGCCGCGCGTCGAGGCGCCGCTGGTCGCGAGTCAACCGCGGGATTGACAGCTTCACGGGCTCGAGCAACGAACGGACGGCGAAGAGCGATGCGCGGTGGTTTTCGACATCCGTGTCGTCGATGATGAAGCGCGCCGTGCCCCAGTCGGTGTCCGTGGCGATGATGGCGGTGAGCGCCCGGCGACCGAGGTGGTAGGTGGCACCGGGCTTGGTCTGCACCGCCAGACCGTGGGCATTGGCGAAGGCGTGCGCCTCGACGATGGCCGGCAAGTCGTCGGCCACGCCGTCGCCAATCGCACCGAATGCCTCATAACTGACCGGACGATCGGTGGCCACCGTGCGCTTCGCCTCCGCGGCGAAGGCAGTGGCCGGACCCGCCGCGCCCCCGAGGACGACGAGCAGCAGAAGAGAAGAAAGCGCAATGTCCTGCTCCATTCTCTGTAACAGAGCAGCGTTCCGGTCACCGTTGTTCTTAAGTTTCATATGGTTGCCGGACGGAATTATGCCCTTTCCAACTGGGCCTGTCATGCCATCAAGAGGATCTCGGCCGATCGCGGTCAGTGCCATCGCCGCGGCCGGGTCGGGGCTTTTACAGGAAGGCTGAACTCGAATTGCTCATCCAGCGCCGCAAGACCCGCAAGCCGCTGGGGGAAGCCAAAATCAGTGAAGCGATTGTCGAGCGTTACTATCAGACGCGGGCCATCCGGCGGATCTGGTCACCGAGAAGGACACCGAGGGGCGGGTGTTCGTGTCCACCTACCCGTCGTGTGCTGTTCGCAGCTCACGCCGTAGTAGAAGCCCACCGGAATGGACTCGTACCGCGGCTCGCCATCCAGCGTGGGCTTTGCGGGTTTCAAGTCGTAATCCCGCCGGGCGTAAAGGCCGTTGTCGTGATCGCGCGCGGCGTGCGAGGACTGAAACATGTTGAAGTCCAGCCAATCCGCCTGGTGGAAGTAATCCGAGGACAATCCCGGACCCCGCGGATGGTACGTGATGAGATGCGGGATGCCTCTCATCGCGGTGATCCAAGAGTCCGCAGCATCTCCACCTGCCGCAGGTAGGCCGACTTGGGTTTCAGGTCTTCGTCCAACAGCAGCGGATGACCGTCCACGCCATCGGCCTTCCAGGAATGCCCGTCGGTGAAGCCCCAGGTCTTGAAGCTCTTCACCGCCGGCGACCGGAGCGCGTGCTGCAACACCCGGGCATAGAACTCGCCTTGAAGCTCGAAATCGCCCGGCGTGGGATTCGGTTCGAGATGAATGTCGAACTCCGTGATATGCACCTCGATGCCCGCCTGTTCGTAGCGCCGGAGCATCGCGTCGAAGGCATCGAAATCAAACGGCACGTTGCTGGCCCAGCCGTGGAGCTTGCCCGCCTTGAGCCGGCAATGGAGTTGCAGCCCGGCGCCGTCCACGGGAACGCCTTCCTCCCGCAGCGCTTGAATCAGCGCGAGGAACGCCTCCGCCCGGAAGCTGGCGGTCGTCTCGTTGGCCCATTCGTTCAGGATCAACTTGAGGTCCGGCCCGCCCGCCTCACGGGCCACGCGAAACGCCTCGACCAGATAGCGGGGGAACTGGTGCTTCCGTCCCTGATACATCCCCAGCGTCTTGAACCAAACGTGATCGCCGCCACGGTAGGCTTTCTCCTGCCAATCGAACTGGCCGTCCGCCCGGCGGCCTTTGCCCGTGAGCGATTCGTTGACCACGTCCACGTAGTGAATCCGACCCCGGTAGCGGGTGAGGATCGTGGTGATCCGGTCGCGCAATATCTTCTCCAGCGTCTCGGCGGAGAACGTGCCTTCATTGACCCACTTGGGCGTGTATTCCGCCCCGCCGATCAAGGGATGCAGGTGAACCTTCAGCTTGTGCTCGTGCGCCCAGGCGATCGGGGCGTCGGTCTTCGCAAAGTCGAACGTGTCCGGCTTGCGTTGCGTGGACTGCATGTAAACGCCCACGGTCATGATGTTGAAGTTGCGGTGGAAGAACTCCGCGCTCTGGGAACGGCCATCCCCGGATACATCCAGCCCGCCGGCCATGGACCCCAGGAGGAAACCGGGTCGGATGCGCTGCGCCAGGGCCGCGAGAGACGGTGGCGTGGTTGCTGGGCCGGATGGAACCGGTGCGGCGGCGGGCAAGGCAGCGACCATCGAGTCCTTGTCGCGGGCCGAAACCTCTGTCAGGCGGCGTTTCATCTCGGCCAGAGTCCCAGGGTGATCGGCGGCCACATTTCTCGATTCGGAGAGATCGTGCGCCAGGTTGTAGAGTTCCTCACTCGGGGTCGCCTGTTTCTTCGCCCTTTGACCAGGACCGGTTCGATGCACCAGCAGCTTCCAGTCTCCGTGGCGCACCATTTGGGCGCGAAAGCCCGGCGCCGCCGAGTACAGCGTGCGCGCTGGCCAGGCCAATCCTGGCTGCGTCAGCGCGGGCCAGATGTCTTTGCCATCCCACTTCGGATCGCCAGTCGCCTTCGCACCCGCTAGCGTGCAGAGCGTCGGCATCCAATCCACCGCGTGCAGTGGCGTGTGAATCTCGGCCGGCTTCAGCCGTGCCGGCCAATGCGCCACGCCCGGCGTGCGGATGCCGCCCTCGTAAACGCCGCTCTTGTGACCGCGCAAGGGCCGGTTGTCGTTGCCGACTTGCAGCCGTTCATATTCGCCGGGATACGGTCCGCCCTGGTTGTCGCCTGGTGCGTGCGCGCCGTTGTCACTTAAGAGGATGACGAGCGTGTCGTCGCGGAGTCGCTTGCGGTCGAGCACCGCGAGCACCTGGCCGATGGCGTGATCCATGTGCGTGGCGCAGGCGGCACGAAGCCGTTGGGCCGGATCGGCGAGGTGCGCGTTCGCCTGCAACCACGGTTCCGGCTCGCGGATCGGGACATGGATGGCGGTGAACGGCACATAGAGGAAGAAGGGTTTCTGGGCGCGTTGTTCCAGCCAGCGCACTGCCTCGCGGGCAATGAGATCGGTGACATGACCCTCTTCCTCGACGAGCTGGCCATTGCGATGCCAGGTACGGCTGAACTCGCCTTCTTTGTAGCGATGATCGTAAGGACCACAGCCGCCCGCGAGCGAACCGTAGGCGTGATCGAAGCCGAACTTCTGCGGCCCTTCCTCGGGCTTGGAGCCGAGATGCCATTTTCCGATCAACGCAGTGTCGTAGCCGGCGGACTTCAGGGCGGTTGCCAGGGTGACCGTTTCCCAGGGCAGGGCGCGCTGATTCTGGGCCGCCGTCACCCCAAAGCGGCTGGCGTAGCGCCCGGTCAGCAAAGCCGCGCGGGTGGGGCTGCACATCGGATGCACGTAATGCGCCTCCAACTTCACACCCTCGCGCGCAAGCCGGTCGAGGTGGGGCAGCTTGTAGGGCGAACCATGCCAGGACACGTCCGCCCAGCCGAGATCATCGGCGAGAAACAAGACGATATTGGGTTGGGCTGCCGCTGCGGGCGCAACCCATGCCGCCCAACCGAGGCAGAAGATCAAGGCCAATCTCTCGATGACGTCCTCCCTGCAGTAATCGTCGTCGAAACGCAGCCGCGGCGTTAGGAAACCCGCCACACCGTTCGTGCCGAAGTCGGGCTGAACGATTCTGGTCGGGCAGACCTGCGCGCAGTTGCCGCATCGCACGCAGACGCCCGTGAAGCTCTGCTCGTCGAGCGCCCCCGGCGGACGCAGCCGGAGTGGGGTCTCCGCACGGACGGTTCGCACCGCGAAAGCGCCCGCGACCCCGGCGCAAGCCGCCAAGAACCAGCGCCGGCGCCAATGAACCTCCGGTCCTTCGCCCACGCGATCCAGTTCCACGGCCCGCTTCTGGATGCGCAGCATCCGCCCCGGCCCCGCCAGCGCCAACGCGGCAACCAGCACCAGCCAGCGAACCATCTGGCGGAGTCGGTTCCGCCCGGATCGCTCAGGTTGGGCTGCTGGCCTCGGCATCACAAAAGCAGGTCTATCGGCCACCTCTCTGTTGCGTCAGCGCCCGGCAACCAGTTCCTCAACCGTCAACCCGATGCCGCGGGCGATCTGGCGGAGCAGCGGCGGGGCGATATCGCGGCCTTTGTGCAGGGGAACGGTCGTGCCCCGGCCATCAGCATGACGGTATTGGATGTGCGAACCGCGCTGGCGCACCGCCACAAAGCCAAGGCCTTCGAGGAGGCGACAGACCTCGGCGGGTTTGAGGACGGGGATGGAACCCATGCTCAGGCGACGGCCACGTTCTGAGTGCCCACAAACTCCGCTTCCAGACGCGGCTCACCGTCTTCGAGGAGCATGGCGATGACTTCGTGCAGATTCGCGTATAGCTCATCCAGGGTTTCGGCCTGGGAATGGGCGCCCGGAAAGCCGGGCACATACCCCACCAGCAGCCCCGTGACGGGATCGCGTTCCACAACGGCCGTAAAAGTCTTCATGCCTGCATTCTTTCATGCCCGGGCCATTAGTCAACCCGCCACCGGCGAGGACCATCGTGAGACCGGATTTCCAATGAGCCAGGATGCCTTCCAAGTGCCGCTCCTCCCGCTCCGTCCAGCGCTCCGGGTTCTTGCCCCACAACCAACAGGTCTTCTCCAGGTGCTCGCGCGCCACCGCATCCTGCCGCGCCTCCTTGCAGCGCACTTCATCCACTGCCGCAGATACCTGGCTGAGAGCGTGGTATTTGTCAGATACGATCGCCGCGTTACCAAGGTTCTCCACGTACTCAACGCGCTGCACCCGTCAGCCATCACCCAACACCAGAATCTTCTCAAACACCCTCTCAGGAATCATATCTGGCGGCCAGTCTACAGGACCTCCTACCCATCACAAACGTCGAGGAACCCGTCTGAGGAGGTGACGTCGGGTGAAGGCAGTGTTCATGTCACAACAAAAGCAAGGTGAGTCTTGCAGTTGCAGGCACGCGGAGCGATCGAAACTGCAGTCCGGAAGAACCGCGACTAACTCGAACTACACGAAGTTCGGTGCTGGCAGAATCCAGGGCAGCCAATGCGGCCGCGAGCCGGCAGCAGCCTGCCATCAATCGCGGGGCTAGGTTCGTGTTCAACATGCGGGAGACTTGCTGCGGACGTGGCGCCCGCCAGTTTGCTTGGTCCCGCGGGATCCCAGCAATCGCCGCGCTTCGGCAAAACCGGAATGTCCGACCTGGAAGACCGGGACGCCTGGATTGTGCTGGATTTGCGCCAGGCTGATTTGCCCCAGTACAATCGCGTCCACTTTCTTGGCCAGTTTGTCCATGGCGGCCGCCACCAACTTGTCGTGGGTCGCGCGATCGCCGCTCGTCAGGGCGCGAAAAGGGGATTCCTCGATGACGATGGAGAGCTTGAGCGTCGTGCCGGCCGCTTGCGCTTCCTTCTCCAGCAACCGCTGGGTGGCGGGGGCGCTGGTGGGTACCGTCGCAAGGATGCCCAGCCGCCGGCCCGCCCGGACCGCTTCGCGCGCCATCGGTTCATCGATATTGAAGATCGGCACAGACACCATTCCCTTGGTGCGATCGGTCGCCACGCCCATGGTGGTGCAGGAGGACATGATGACGTCGGCGCCGGTGGCTTCGGCGGCGAGCGCGTAAAGGATCATGCGTTTGATGACCGCGGGCGTCGGGCCGCCATGGGCCAGCGACTCGGCGAGCAGCGAATCGTCCATGATGTTCAGCAGCGTCACGTCCGGATTGGCCGCAAGCCATGGCTTGGCGAACGGTACAATGACGGCGCGGTCGTACCAACTGACGGTGTGAATGATGGCGAGTTTGGGCATAAGACAACGGGGCGAAGGTTACCGGCTCTTGGTCAAGAATCACGGACTCGGAAGTCCCTGTCATGGACGACAGATCGGCGGTAGGGCGCGCAGTCCTCTGCGCGCCGCGGCTTCGCGTGGCAACCCCGATTTGCGGCGCGCAGAGGACTGCGCGCCCAACCCTCATACTGTGCAGTTTGTCCAGAGGTCTCATTCGCATTTCCCCAATGCCTTCCGCAGGTCCGCCGGTGTAGCCACGTCGCGGCCGAGTTGGCGAACCAACTGGTGCGCGTGCGCCACCAACTGATGGTTACGGGTGGCTTGCTGCTGGGGCGCCAGAGACCGGGAGTCTTCAAATCCGACGCGGATGTGTCCACCGCAGGCGATGGCGGCGGCCAGCAGACTGCAATCGCGCCCGCCGTGATGGACCAGGGTCCAGAGGGCGTGCGGCGGCAGTTTGCTTTGCATGAACACCAGGTTCTCGACGGTGGCCGGCAGCGCGTTGGGAAAGCCCAGGCAGATTCCCGCCAGACACGGTTCGCCGATCCAGCCGCGCGCCTTGAGTTCCGGCACCGCGGTGAAGAAACCCGGTTCAAAGAAGCACATGTCCGGGATGATCCCCCGGGCGTGCATCCGCTCCGCCCAGCCGCGGATGTCGTCTGGCGAATTGATGTACGGCCGGCCAAAGAGATTGCACGAGCCCATGTTGAGCGAAGCCAGTTCGACGCCCGGCACACCGAGAACCGCGCTGCGTTCCTCCACCGTCGCTCCCACGCCCCCGGTTGAACCCTCAATCATGATGTCACACTGCGAACGCACCCGCTGGACGATGTCCGCAAAGAAACTCGTGTCGCGGGTGGGCCGTCCCTGCGGATCCGTGACGTGAAAATGCACCACCGACGCGCCCGCGGCATGGCATTGCACGATGTCGTCGGCCAACCGCCCGGCCGAGGGGAAGCGGGCGAGGTCGGAATAATCCACCGGCGCCACCGAGATGGCAACCGGGTTGGGAACGGGAGCGGTCAGGGCGTCATGGTGCATATCGACACGAGGTGGTGGACGCCTTCAGCCCGGGGTGGCGGCGGAGTGTCGGCGGTTGATTCATGCGGCGATTTGTAACAGGGCCCAACCGTCCGTTCAATGTGTAGTTGCCTGCAACAGCAGCATGCGTCGGGGAATTCCATGCAGTTCCTTTCACCGGACTGCCTATTCCTCCTGACCCTGGAGCGCCAGGCCCGGACCAGTGCGGGCGTAGGCCAGCGGTTTGTAGCGCAAGGCCGCGTTGGTGAATTGCATCCACTGCGCCTTGGCCTCGGATGAGCACGTTGCCGTGGCGGACCGTTACGGGCCGGTCGAGGTATTACGTGCCCGTGCCCAAGATCGCGGCACCGCCCCCGTTGCGCCCCGCTGCCTCACAGGCCCGTTCGAGCGCCGTGGCGAGCGCCGGGGCCGCGACGAGTTGATGGAGCAGCTTCATAACCTTTCTGAAATGCGCTTGATTCACCGTCGCAATACATACACGTAATAGGCGCCGCAAAGCTCTTGCCCGTCCGCGCCGTAAAACGACGTCCGCAATTGTGTGCGCCCGGCTGGCAGGCGGGCGGTGAAGGTCACGGCTTTGTCCGTTGCGGCCACAGAACGGCTTTGATCGTAGTCGGCAATCTGCACTCGCGCTTGGGCGATGGACAAGGCCACGCCGGCAGGAAATTCGCCATCGGTGTATTTGCTGCGGGGCAGCCCGGCGGCAATGGCCGCGTCCGCTTCTCGCGGCCAGCGGCGCAGTTCGAATTCGTATTCGCCGGTGCGGTCCACCACGACATTGCAGGCACCGTTGCGTTGCAGACCGCTGCGCACCTGCGCGCCTTGATCGAGGAACGAGTCCTCCCAGTCCGCCGGGGAAAGTTGCACCGGGTTTTCGGCGTCCGAGCCGATGATGAGCGCGCTGTGCTGGTTGACCGAGGGCACAACGCGCGCCCACCATTGCTCGTAATGGCTCCGCACCCGGGCGACCAGGTCTGCATGGTGCGCGATGACATTGGTTTGCTGGCCAAAGTCGGCGCGCAGGTCGTAAAGTTCCTTGTCGCCCAAGTGCCACTTGCCGAACTGGCCACAGCGGTAGCCGGCGGCCGCGAACAGGTTGGCCATGGTCGGCAGCTCGCGTCGCAGGAGCGTCCGTCCGCTGCTGACGTTCATCGCGCCATTGGCGAGGCAATCGCGGCCCGTGAGCAGTTGGCCGCGCGTGGGCGTGCACATCGGCGCGACGTGAAAATCCGTCAGACGAATGCTCTCAGCCCACAGCCGGTCCAGATGGGGCGTCTTCAGCACCGGATTGCCGTGACACGACAGGTCCCCATAACCCTGGTCATCGGTTAACACGATGATGATGTTCGGTTGGGGGGGCCGCGAAAGAGTTGGCCAGCGAACCAAGCCCGAGTGCCGCAGTGACCAGAGTGCGGAGTGGAAAGGGAAAGAGGTAATTCATAGTCGAGGTTCAGTTGGGGCTCATGGTGCCATCATAACTTGGACGCGTGAGTTTTCAACGTTCCGCAGATGCACCGCCAACTTGCGGCGGCCGGCGTTGCTGGTCTGCGGCTGCGGATTGGGCGACGTGGGCAGCGGCTTGCAGTCCATGACCTCGAACGCCGCCCCCGCCGGCTCCTGCAACTGGACTGTGAAGGACTTGCCATCGCGGCTCAGGGTGGCGGTGCGGTTCTGGTGGCTCAACGTCACGCGGGCCTCGGTATGCAGGAACCACCACAGTTCGGCTGGTTGCCGGGCGCCGACTTCATCCGTGACGACCAGGCGTTTTCGGTCTTCGAGGGTCAACGTGCGGATCAAGCGATTCGCGGCCGCTTGATACGCTTGACTGAGGTCCACTACCGCCACGGCCTGCTGGGCTGCGGACTCGAACGTGACGATCTTCGCCACCGCGCGCGGATTCTGGTCCGGCCCCTTGCCCGGATTCAACACCGGCACATTGTGGCCCTCCGCGCGCACCCGGTAGAACTCGTAGTGGATCAGGATCAGGTCGCGCTCGCGGCTCTCCTCGTGGTCGAAGAACTTGCCCCGGTTGCGCAGGTGCTCGACGAAATCCCGGTTGCCATAGATGTCGGTGTGGAGATGGCGGAACTGCCCGGGCAACGCACCCTCGGCCTCGGCATAGCGCGGGTTGAACTCCCGCACCTTGGCATCGAGCAGGTCGTCGAAGAAAAGGGAGGGCGGACATTCCTGTCCCCCTTTCGAAGCACCGTACCGGGGGCTGGAAAGCCTCCGCTCCTTGTCGAAGGTCTTGGAATCCCGGTCCCACCCTTGGAAACGCTCCGCTGCCACATCCTGCAGGGTCACGGCGATCCATTCCAGCCGCTCTGCCCGGAGCATGGAAAACGCGTCCTTGATTCGGTTGCGCTGCGAACTCTCGAAAAAGCAGTGGTCGAAATCGCATTTGCAAAACCGGACCGCGATCCCGTCGAAGTCGCCACCGTGCCCCGGCAATAAAGCGCCTCGAAACGCGCCCGGTAAGCGGCGGCGTCCGGCAGCTTCAGCAGGGGCGGATACACGGCCATCGCGTTTACCAGCCTCCTCCCGGTTGGCGGCGATCTCCTCCTGCTCAGCGCGTGACGGCACCGGAATCGGCAGCGTCTTCAAGAACCCGCACGTCAGTGCTCCTTTCGTGCTTCCTCCACCGTGCGCGATGGCTCGGAGGTAGTCGTAGCGCGTCTGCATGAACCAGAGCACGAAATCGGCGACGATGTTGGCGGCGTGAAACTGGGCGTAGGCGAGATGCTGATGAATGCAGGTCTCGATCCTGGCGATCGCCGAGTTTCCGAGCGTCTTACCTTGCCCGGTGATCGCGATGAGCAGGCTGTTCGGTGCGACCGTTGGCAGGTGGCATTCTTTGACGGCTTGCGGCGTCACAAACTGGTCAGCTTCCGTGATGAAGCAGTCGTGAATCTTGGTGCTGTTCAGCCACGGAATCGTCCCGCCTTCCTAATACGCCTCGTTCGCACGCTTCGGGGTCGAGCCATTGCCAACCTTCGCAAGCAGACCCAACTCCACCACCGCCCAGCTTTGGGGGATGGGGCCGATTTCGGTTTGTTCTTGGGGTTCGTGGTGGAGGCCTTCGGTGAAGAGCTGGTGCATGAGGGCCTTTTTCAGCTCGGTGGTGGTCTGAATGATCCGCTCCTGCGCTTCGATCGCCCGCTGCACCGTCGAAAGGATGTGCGCGATCTTCTTCTGCTCGGGGAGCGGGGGGACGAGCACGGGCAGCGTCTTGAACGAATTCCGATCAAGTGTCGGAACTGACGCCCCGGTTTTGAATCGCGCGAGATTCAACGAACCGAGGAGGAAGCCAGCGAAGTAGGGATCGTTTCCGTGGAAGTCACGAACATAGAGAGGAGTACTATGCGGCCAGAAATCTTCCTCGTAGAAGGTGACTTTCCCCGCTGAGCCGCTTCGCCCAACGGTGATTCCCGGTGCCTTCGCAATCGCAGTGTCGTGATGACCGATGACTCCATTTGAACCCGCAACGGGAATAGTTCCTTCACGAAACTGCGCTTTGGTCAGATCCTTACCACGTTGGAGCGTCGTGAAGTCATCGAACTCCACTTTGGACCGTCCATCTGGAACATTGTCGCTCATACCCCGATCTTCTTCAGAATTTCCCGCAGCGCATTGTCCGTCTCCCAGACCGGGAAGTGATTTAACCGCAGATTTCGCAGATTTGCGCAGATGCTTCCCCGAGTCTCAAGATCTGTGTTCATCTGTGTCATCTGTGGTTGAACGCTGTCTTTCATCGCCGCCTTCCGTTGGTCCGACTCTAGCCGCAACTCCAGCCGTGACTCTAGCCGTCCGCCGACTCGCGGGGCGACTTGTCCGGTCACCTGTCCGGTGACTTGTCCGGCGATCCGCTCGTACATGGGCTCGGCCAGCAGGGGATTGTGCGGGACGGAGGCGTGCGGGCCGCGCAGTTGCTCCAGGGTCAGGGTGGGCGGCAGGGAACCGGGGTTCCAGACTTCCAGCCGGTCCTTGAAGAGCATCACCTGCACGCTGGCGTTGCTGGTGTAGTCGCGATGCACGACGGCGTTGACGATGGCCTCGGCGACGACCTCCTGCGGGATCTCGTATTTTTTCCTCGTCGAGGTCACCGAGGGAGGCGTCCCGGCAGAAGGTGGCATCGAACGGGCGCGTGCGGAGCAGTTCGCGCTCCTCCAGCACCCGGACGAGGCTCGCATACACGGCGGCGACCAGTTCTTCCGCCGAGTTGAACCGCCGGCGGATGAGGCTGTCGCCGGCGCCGCGGTTTGAGCAATCTCAAAGGTCCGCAGCCAGGAGCACTGGCATCCGTTGTCAGGAGAGCGTGGGCATGGTGATGCGCGGGTGTCGGAGAGCTCGGAACGGACTGCCGTTCGACCTCGGACTGTGAGCGGCAACATACGGACCGAAGCCGGTCGCCGGTTCCCAAGCATCGGGGGGTGCGTGTTCGATCAACCTGGCCGGATGTCACGGCTCAATTCATCCATGGCGACGGCGATGCCGGCGGGCGGCAACGTGGGATTCAACTGCTCCAACGCCGCCCGTTTCAAGCGACAGCGAAGTAAGGTTGCCCAGGACGCCCGCGATGGAACTGCTCCGGTGCGGCCGGCCTACCGGCTTCGGCGCATCCGCTCGTTCGCCTGTTGAATGGCGTCAAGCTGCCAGCTTCGGTCATTCGTCGCGGTCACGCTCCAATCTTTGGCCTGGGCCTCAAAGTCAAACACCCACAGCGCGGAAAGCGGGACGCGATTCGTTTCAATCGCGTTCATCCGCGGACAAGCCCGCCGCTGCCGCCGGCAGAACGACGCTGATCCAGAGGAGGATGCCGGGAAGCACTCGCGCGACGGCTGTTTGTCCATGAGGGCGCCGGGCAGCGAAGTGGACTTCGGCACAACGCAGGAAGAGGCGGTCGAGAATGGAACCTGGCGGACCGCCCCCAGGATTCTCTGGCGATTTGAGACCGGAGTCGGCGCGCAACTTGTCCACGGCGTCCCGGAGGGGCTGTTCCAATGTGCCGGCGGCGGCCACTTGTGCGAGTGAGGAGATCCAGTGCATACGGCGCCGAAAGAGTATGCCCGACCAATCGGTAGCCAATCCTAAAACACCCCAGCCAAGATTACGCCGCTGGGATCATCTATCCGCGGCCCGGTTGTCCTGGATGACCGCCGCGCACGCCCGGCGGACGTAGTCGTCATATTGCCATTCGCCGCTGCTGCCGGTCTGGCGGGTGAGGACCAGGTCCAGGCTGGGCACGAAGGCGAGCAGTTGGCCGCCGCTGCCAGGTTTGGAGCGGGCATCGGCGGGAATACCGGCGCCGCTGCGCCCGCTAGCGGGATCGTGCCGAGCAGGCAGTTCCCAGCCGTGCGAGAACACCGACGGATTGAGCTTCCAGCGCATCTCGGGCGACTTCACATCGTGCGTGGGGGCCGCAGTTTGTTCCACGAACCATTTCGGAATCACCTGTCGGTCGCCCCACCGGCCCTGGTTCAACATGCACCAGCCGATGCGGGCCAAATCGCGCGCGGGCATGCCCATGCCATGCGACGGATGTCGCCCATATTTTTCCGGGCCGTCATAGTATTGAAACCACCAGTGCTCGATGCCGAGCGGCTTGAACAACGCCTCGATGGCGAACTGGTCGTAAGGCTTGCCCGTCACCGTCTCGCACACGAGCGCGGCGTGCGTCAGCCCGTGCGTCGAGTAACCGCAGCCGGTGCCGGGATCGAACGCCAACCGCTCGGTGCGTTGGTCGCCACTGTGGCCCATGAGGTAATCCCACTTGCCGTCGTTCGGCGCGCCCGTGGCTTCCGGGCAAATGCCGGAGGTGTGATTGAGCAGTTGTTTGACCTTGATCTGTGCCTTGCGCGGATCGCTCAATGGCTGCGCCCAAGGTATGAAGTCGAAGGCCGGATCGTCGAAGCGCATCTGGCGCGGCGTCAATCCTTGCTTGCTTTGCTCCGAGGCGATGGCCAGCACGGTGGCGCAGATGGCCTTGGACACGGAAGCGACCCGGCGAGCGTCGGTCTTGGCGCTGTTGCCGCGCTCGACCTCGAACACGATCCAGCCGTGGCGAATGACCGTGGCGGCAAAGGCGCGCTTGTCCGATTGCAGCAGCCATTCGCGCAGTTCATCGAGCTTCCGTGGGTCCATGCCGCCGATGCGCCGGATGTCATCGGCGGTTTGCAGCTTGCGCCAGCCGCCTTGGGATTCGGGCGGCGGGTAATAGACACTGGCGTTGGCGGGCGACTGGCCATACACCTGGATTCCGACGGAAAAGCTGGCACCCAAAAGGACCCACCCGACAACCGCGGCGCGCGGCCGCATCCAATAGGTTTTCATTGCACTTGTTGACTTTTGTAGCCCGCACTTCGTTCATTTCCCAGGCTTCAAGATCAGCGTGGCCTTGACCAGGTTGAACTTGTCGTGGGCGTCGATGCCCTGTTTGGCGCCCTCGCGATACACGCTGAAGATGCTCCACATCGTCAGGCCATCGGCGCTCATCCATTTCTGCGGGAACTCGCTGCGT
>VHCO01000178.1 GCA_016871715.1 Verrucomicrobiota bacterium | reverse complement strand
CTCGGGGCTTGGCCTTCCCGTAGAGGGCCTTCATGCGCTCGACCAGTTCCTCGTCGGTCGGGTTCTGCTCGGCCGGGACGCGGACCAGGACATGGAAGTGATTGGACATGATGCAGTAGGTGATGACTTCGAGGCCGCAGAAGGTGGCCAGGCGCCGGAGGAGCCGGACCATGGTTTCCTTGCCAAGGTCATCGAGGAGGCGTTGGGCGCCGACGATGCGGGAGACGCAGTGGTAGACGGCCGGTCTGCCTTTGATCTTGATGCGGGTGGTTCTCATAGACAGGGAACAACGATGCCGCCGAACGCGTTACCGGTCAACATTTATTTACCTGGTATATTGATAAAGGGCTCGTAGCCAAGTTGTTTTCTGTCAAGTTCAATTAAGCTGTTTTATTGTCGACTCTTCATTGCGCCAAGCATGGGGGCTCGATGAACTCGCGTAACGCGACCATGCCTCAACGGCAGGGAGCGATCAAGTGCGCAACCCTGGAAAGGGGGCGCGTGTCGTCGCGCCAGGGTCGTAGGACCCCACCAAGCCCCCTAAGCCTCGCGTTCGGCGGCGGGCCGGTTACGGCTGCGGAAACGCCGCATTGCCGCGAACAAGAGGATGCCCACGGCAGCGCCGACTCCGTACTCGGAGGGCTCGGGCACCGTGATGCTGCCGATCTCGAACAGGCCGTTCGAGCTGAACGCGTAGGGCTGGATGGTGTAGACGGTCCAGTTGCCACCACTGCGTTCGGCGTAAAGATCGGGCACGGTGACTCCCGACTCACTGAGCACGGATTTACCGCTCGGGCTAGTGAACTGGTACAGGTAGTAGCCGCCCTGTGCGACGGACTCGTTGAGCACGACCCAATAAGTGGTGTGGGATTCGAGCGTGTAGGCCACGGTCGGCGTGAAGGTCCGCAACTCGATGGCGGACGTCGACAGCGGATCCCCGTCGAGTGTCAGGTCGACCAGGCTATTGCCGGGGCTACCGCCGACGCCGGAGCTGTCGTACAGGCTCAGGATGGGCGTGGCGTCACCGGCTCTGGCTCCGATCCGGGCTTTGATATACCCGAGCCCATAGGCGCTCCCGTTCATGCTGAACGGGTCCGCCTGCCACTCGGTTGCGGTTACGGGGATGGCGCCTACCGGAGGTGAGCCAAGCACGCTGACAACGACCTGGCTGCGGACCTGGCAGGCGAGTCCGACACAGGCAGCCAATGCTGCCGTCAATGATCTCGTTGTCACGAGTCCTGCATCGGCAGACGACGATGAAACTGAAGGATCAGTCGGCAGTTTTTTTCGCCTCAATGGCCGACAGAAGGTTGGCTGGGCAATAACCTCACTCCCGGGGTCTGGTAGTGGGGCAAAATGTGCCTGCAGCCTCGATCATCGCTAGGATGGTGCCCAGGGCGTTGCCCTCGAACCGGTTGTTCACGTAGATGAACGCCTGAGTTCGCCCGCCCGCTGCCGCGGTTTCCGCGATCAACCGCCCCCCGGCTGCGCGTCCCTCGGCGTTGGGTTCCTGGACGCGATCATACGGACTGAACCGCTGGACAGCATCCTCGTATTTGCGTCCTGGAGTGAGGAGGAAACGGGCGCCGAGCCAAGCCGGGGTCGTTCGGCTGCCTGGCAACGCCAACTGCTCGCCGACGGTGGGCATGTCTTGCCAACTGTTGTACACGTGCGCGACGCCGTGCCGAGTCAGCATCGCGAAATAGTCCGGTTGCAGAAAGGCCCGATTGCGGATCTCGACACCGTACGGCCAGCCAGCCGGCAGTTGGCCGAGAAAGCCCTCGAGCGCCGCCAGGAAATCCCGGCCGCGCGCGAAGTCGCTGGGGTAGAAACGCGAGAACTCGAACATCAACAGCCCCACGTTCTGCCGGAACGGTTCGCAGGGGCCCAGAAAGGCGCTGGCGAACAAGTCTGCGTTTAGGAAGTTCGCGTTGGCTTGTCCGGCGCGCGCGCCGAACCGAGGCAGGCGGGTGAATCGTTTGATGGTGATTTCATCGGTGACCTTGAAGGAAAACCGGAAGTCCGGCGGCACCTGGGCGACGAGGCCTTCGAGATAGCGGCGGTCCGGGAACTTGTAATAGGCCGCATCCACGCCCACCGTCTTGAACACCTCGGCATATTCGGCCAGACAATGGCGCTCGAAGCGCGCCTGGGAAAAACGGCCGCGATAGACATACCGGTCTTCAGTGTACAATTGGCCGCACCAACCTGGGTACTTCCACGAGGACGTGCCCACATACACGCCGCGTGTGGCCAATTCCCCTAACTGAGCCGCCAACACCTCACGGTCCACAGCCAAGTTCTTCATGAGCTTGGCATCATGCCTTTCGCCGTCACGGGAGGGAAGCCTCCGCTCGACCCGCCCCGGACCCAGTGTCAAATCGGAACGTCACGGTTGCCCGTTCGCCCGATGCGACCTGCAATCCGATGAGGCGCTCTCCTTTGTGAGGTTCCCGTCCCATCGACCGATCCCCCGTCGCAGGCCGCATACCGCGTGCTGGGCGTGGTGCCTTGAGCCGGGCTCCTCACAGGCGGCCCGCCGCCGCGTCCCATCGGGCGCTCCCGCATTTCATGCTTTCGTCACGGAGCCCTTTGCGGTAGGAATCCTGCGGATCGCACGCTGAGAATGATGAGCCCCGAGACTCGTGTGGCGGAGCTGAACTTGGACTTACCGCCGACACCCAAGCCCGCTGGCGTTTACCAACCGCTGGTCGTGGTGGGCGATCTGGTTTACGTCTCCGGGCATGGCCCGCTGCGCGCGGATGGCTCCCTCATCGTCGGGCGGGTGGGCCGCGAGTTGGACCTGGTGCAGGGCCGAGCCGCGGCGCGGCAGGTGGGGTTGTCCATCCTGGCGACGTTACGCGGGCGGTTGGGCTCGCTGGATCGGGTGCAACGGCTGGTCAAACTCCTGGGCATGGTGAACAGTGCGCCCGATTTCCTGGACCACCCCAAAGTGATCAACGGTTGCAGCGAGTTGTTCGCCGAGATTTGGGGTCCGGACCGCGGCGTGGGGGCGCGCAGCGCGGTGGGCCTTGGCCCGTTGCCGGGCAATATCGCCGTTGAAATCGAAGCCATCTTCCAACTCGCTCCCGCCTGATCCCGCCGAAGTCCCGCGCCCGCCCGAGCCGCGCGGCTAGGGGGCGCCGGCCTCACCTCGCTCGCTCGGCCTCCTTGCCTCCCATGAACCCCTGGTTCGAGATCGCTAACCCTGCCGATGTCCCCTCACCCGCGCTGCTGATCTGGCGGGACCGCGTCGAGGCGAACCTGCAGCGGATGATCGCGCTGGCGGGCGGCCCTCAGCGCCTGCGTCCGCATATCAAGACCCACAAGCTACCCGGGCTAATCCAGCGCCAGCTCGAACTCGGCATCACACGGTTCAAGTGCGCCACCGTTGCCGAGGCGGAGATGGCCGCCGCGGTGGGCGCGCCGGACGTGCTGCTCGCCTATCAGCCGGTCGGCCCCAACGTCGAGAGGTTACTCGAGTTGGCGGTGCGGCATCCGGCCGAGCGATTGAGCTGTCTGGCCGATTGTCCGGAGGCGTTGATGGCGCTCTCGGACGCCGCCACCCGGGCCTCCGTGCGCCTCGAAGTACTCCTGGATCTGGATGTCGGGCAACATCGCACCGGCCTGGAACCCGACCAGCGCGCCTTCGAGTTGTACCGGTTGCTCGGCTCGCTGCCTTCGCTGGCCCCGGGCGGGCTCCATGCCTACGACGGTCACCTACACGATCCGAACCTCGAAGCTCGCGCCGCCGCCTGCGAGGCTGCCTTTGCCCCAGTCGTACTCCTGCGCCGTCGCCTGCTCGAGGCCGGCCTGGCCGTCCCGCGCCTGGTGGTGGGGGGCACGCCCACCTTTCCCATTCACGCTCGCCGCCCCGACGTCGAGTGCAGTCCCGGCACCTGCGTCCTCTGGGATGCGGGCTACGCCAAGCAACTGCCCGATTTGGATTTCGTTCCGGCGGCAGCGCTCCTGACGCGGGTCGTCAGCAAACCGCAGCCGCAGCGGCTCTGTTTGGATTTGGGGCACAAGGCCGTGGCATCCGAAATGGCTCATCCCCGCGTCGTTTTCCTGAACTTGCCCGAAGCCAAAGCGGTCGCGCACAACGAGGAACATTTGGCTGTCGATACGCCGCAGGCGGACGCGTATCCGCTCGGCGCCTGTCTGTGGGCGCTGCCGTGGCACATTTGCCCGACCGTGGCCCTGCACGCGGAGGTGTGGGTGGTGACGGATGGCCGGGCCGAAGAGCGTTGGCCCGTCACCGCTCGGGCTCGGCGCCTGACGCTCTGAATCGGCGGCCTAGATGCGGCTGCTCGAACGTGGGCTGCCTTGACTCGTGTGGTCCCACCCTGGCCAGAGCCGGGCTCCGACGCCCAGCCCCACGCCGGTTGCGCCCGGGTTTCGCTGGCCGTAAACCGCAGGTTGGTTGCAGACTCGACGCATGCAAATGCCCGCTATTCTTTGCCGGAGCGTGTTGGCCGCCCTAGCGCTGACCCCGGTCCTGCCTGCGCTCGGCGGGCAGGCTAGCCAGCCGCCGAGTCCCCGCACGGCGCACATCATGCGCTCGACGCTCCTGGACCGGATCTACGGCGGTTGGGTGGGGATGTTGATTGGGGGACTCGAGGGATTACCGCACGAGTTCAAGTACAACGAACAGCCCCGCTCGACCCTGCCGGATTTCACGTGGCTCGCCAAGGGCGCCTGGTCGGACGACGACAATGACTTCGAGTGGACCCATCTTTACTATATGGATCAAGCGGGTGTGTTGAAGCTTCCGTACCCGCGCGTGGTGGAGATCTGGCGAGCGAACATGAACCAGGGGATTTGGGTGGCCAACCTGCGCGCCCGCCAACTGATGGATGAAGGCGTGACGCCGCCCGAGACAGGCAGTCTCGCCCGGAATCCGCACGCAGGCTACAACCTCTCCGGCCAATTCTGTGTCGAGTCGTATGGCATGATCGCACCCGGCATGCCCCAGGTCGCCGCCGATCTCGGCCTCCACTACGCCCGCATCGCCGTGTCCGGCGAGCCCCTTCAAGCCACTCAATTCTGGACCAGCCTCATTAGCCTCCTCGCGTTTCAGGAGGCGCCCCTCGCGGAGGTCATCGCGCAAGCCAGCGGCGCCCTCGATCCCCGCAGCGCCCTGGCCGAGGTGGTGACCGAAGCACTCGCCGCCTGGCGCGCCTACCCGAACGATTGGAAAAAGGCGCGGGCCGAACTCGACACTCGCTGGCGAGTCGACCGTGGATGGAACGGCAACTCGACCCCCGTCAACGGCGCGATGGTGCTGTTGGCCCTGCTCTATGGAGGAGGCCAATTCCACCTCACCCTGCAGCATGCGATGGCGCTTGGCCACGATGCCGACTGTAACGCGGCCACCGCCGGCGCGGCGCTCGGGTACCGGTTAGGCTTCCGCCATCTGGCGGCCCAACCGCAGTTCCGGCTCCCCGATCGCTATGTCAACAAGACCCGACCATCGCTGCCGACCGAATGCCGCGTCTCCGAACAGGCCGAGACCCTGCTTCGGCTCGCTGAACGTGTCATCCTCGACCACGGCGGCCGGCGCCTCGAGCGCGACGGGGAACTGACCTTCGAGGTGCGCCTGCAGGAACCGCGCACCGTGGCGCCGTTGACGGACCCAGCGCCAGATCCATAACCGCACGGGCGCGGCGGCCATTCTGAGGCAGCACCCTCTTCCGGCGACCACATCGCCGGCTGGCGCGAGCCGCATGCGGGCGAGCGGTTCCTTTGCGTTCTCCAGCCCGGCGCCTTGGAAACAGGGAGCAAGTCGCGCCCGACCTAAACCGTGGCAGACGGTTTCCCACCTTCGCTCTCCCCCGCCTGGTATGCGCGGATCAACGCCAGGAAACGAGCGCCATACCGCTCGAGTTTCACCTCTCCAACCCCGTAGATGGCGAGGAGCTGCTCGGCGTCTCGCGGCTGCTGCTGCGCCATCTCGATCAGGGCGCGATCGGAAAAGACCACGTAAGCCGGCACGCCCGCAGCCTGGGCGAGTTCCCGGCGCAGCCCGCGCAACCGCTGGAAGAGGTCCGCCTCGGGCGCGGTCCGCGCGGGTGGCGTGGCGGCTGGGCGACCCGTGGCCGGTTGCGACAAGGGCACGTGCACCGGCTTACCTTTGCCCGCGAGGGTTTGGCGGCCGTGCGTGGTGAGGCGCAGGCTGCCGTAGGCAAGGTCTTGCTCGAGCAGACCCAAGTCGAGGAAGTGCCGGACCAACTCGCGCCACTGGTCGTTCGAGTACTCTCGGCCTGTGCCGTGCACGTCGAGTCGATCCTGCCCCAGCGCCACAACGCGCTCAGCCCGGGAGCCGCGTAAGACTGCGACCGTATGCGCCACGCCAAACCGCTCGCCCATCCGTACGACGCACGCCAAGAACTTGCGCGCCGCCAGCGTGGCGTCCGCAGTGGCACCGGTCGCAGGGACGGCACAACAGTTGTCACAGTGACCGCACGCCCCGGGGTGGTCTTCGCCGAAGTAGGCCAAGAGCGGTATCCGCCGGCAGGTGCGTGTCTCCGCGTAGCGAAGGAGGGCGTTGAGGCGGGCTTGGCGCCCGCCTCTCTCGCTGGCGGCGCCCTGGTCGATGAAGTGCCGCACGGTCACAGCATCGGCGCGGCTGTAGAGCAGAAGGCAGTCCGCCGGGAGCCCATCCCGGCCGGCGCGGCCGATCTCCTGGTAATAGCTCTCGGGGTCCTTGGGGAGGTTAAAATGGACGACGAAACGCACGTTGGATTTGTTGATGCCCATGCCAAAGGCCACCGTGGCCACCATCAACGGCACCTCGTCGCACAGGAATCGTTCCTGGTGTTGCCGGCGCGCGGCATCTTCGAGGCCGGCGTGGTAAGGCAGGGCCGGCCTGCCGTTGGCGTTCAAGGCCGCCGCGAGGTCGTCCACCCGCTGTCGCGTGGAGCAGTAGACGATTCCCGCCTGGTCGCGCCGCGACTCGAGAAAGGCTAGGGTCTGCGCCAGCCCGTCGCGTCGCGGTTGCACCCGAAGGAAGAGGTTGGGGCGGTCGAAGCTGGCAACGAACTCGCCCGTGGTGTCGATGCCCAGGAGCTGGCGCACGTCCTCGCGCACTCGCGGGGTGGCCGTGGCGGTGAGAGCCAGGCAAGTCGCCTGCGGAAAGCGCCGTCGGACTTCGGCGAGCTGGCGGTACTCGGTCCGGAAATCGTGGCCCCATTCCGAGATGCAGTGCGCCTCGTCCACCGCCAGGCAGACGAGTTGACTTTCGCTCAGCAGCCGCAGGGTCTCGGGACGCAAGAGTGTCTCGGGCGCCAAGTAAAGGAGCTGGAGGCCGTTGGCACGCACGCGGCGGGCGATCCCCACGTACTCGCGATGCGTCAAGGTGCTGTTCAGGAACGCCGCTGGCACGCCCAACTGGCGCAACTGATCGACCTGGTCTTGCATGAGGGCGATCAATGGCGAAACCACCACCGTCAACCCCTCGCGCAACAAGGCGGGTAACTGGTAGCAGAGCGATTTGCCGCCTCCGGTGGGCATCACCACCAGCGCGTCGCCCCCCTGCAACACGTGCCGGATGACCTCGGCTTGGCGCGGGAGAAAATCCGCGTAGCCAAACGTCCGCTTCAACACCGCGCGCGCCCGGCCGAAGTCGCCCCCCGCCATCCCCGCCGAGACCAGCGCAGCGCGATGCTCGACCGGTTCGGGCGGCGCCGGGTCGACTCCGGGTGTCGCGGGCGCCCGGGAGCGAAGGAACCAGCCGGACAACTGAACGTAACAGCGCAGTTCCTCTGCAGGATGTTCTTTCGGCCGCCACCAGTGCGCCAGGGACACTCGAACCAGGGTGCCGGCCGGGAGCGCCTCGATCGGTTCCTGAAAACCCACGAACGTGAGCGTGCGCCCCCCGTCGGGAGTGGGATAGCGGTAACGAATGCGTTTGCCCCCAGTATCGAGCTGCAGGGCTTGATCGGGCACCCAGAACATCGTGCTCCGCCCCGGCAGGCCCGTCTGCTCGGCCACGTAGAGCGCGCCGGCAGAGGTGGCCTGCAATCGCCCGTCAAACAGCAGGTCCGGCCCGCCCGTCACGGGCGGCAGGTACCGCTCGATGACCGGTTCGACGCGCACGCCTTGCCGCAGCCGGCGCGCTCGCCGCACCGTCACATTCTCGACGTGCGGCGGCACGATCTGCGGGTCCGGGGTGAACTCGACGTCCCATACCTCGCCGACGGCGTACTCGAGGCCGGCCCGGTCGTTGGTGGCCGCATCGGGTGCGATCAACCGCACGCTGCGCCCATCCTCCGTCAGCCCACCGACACATGCCCCGCCACCCCGCCGCGTCTTGGCCACGATCAACACTCTCATGGCGGCAGCAGGTGGACGACCTCGATCCCCAGGTCGGCCTGCAGACGCGCCGCGAGCAGGGACCGATGACACGCCGCCGGCTCGCGCTCGACGCAAAACAGCGCCACCACCCGCGCCGTCGGTCCCATCCGCTCGAGTAAACCCCGGCTCTCGAACCCCGCCAAACACTCGCGCTGGTAAGCGGCCAGGAAAGCCTCGCTCAACCTCGTGCGCTGCCGCTTAGCGATCCGTGCGGCGCGATCGGCCTCCGCTTGGCACGCGCGCAACGCCGGGCCCGGCGCCAAGTCGCGAAAGTGCAGGTACCGCACGCCCAACTCGGCGAGCCGTCGTTCGAGCCGCGCGCGATTGACAAAAGCATACTCCGCACCCCGCACACCCCGGCGGTACCGGACGTCGCAAAACGTGTCCACCCGCGCGCGATCGAGCGCGGCGAAGAAGCCCGATTCCGTGAAGCCGAACGCTCCTAGCGTCACCAGTTTGGGTAGTCCCTCCGCGGCCGGTGCGGCGGCCTGGGAGGCGGGATTCCCCACGGGCGGGGTGAAGGTTGGATGGGTCATGCCGGCCGTTGATCGTCGGCAGAGCTACCCCGGGGGTAGCGCTTGCGCGAGGTAAACGAGGGTGGGCCGAACAGGTCGAGTTGGCCCTGGGTGAGCCGATCGATGGCTTGAGTCTGGGTCAGCAGCCGGCCGTCTTCGTCAATGTGTTGGACGCAAACGCCGACGGCTGCTAGGGCTTCACCGATCAGCTTCGAGCGGTGGCACTGCTCCGGTCGACCCTCGCTGCACAGCAACACGACTCGCCCCCGTTCTGCACCCACCCCCCGGAGGCGCTCGAGGCCAGCCTGGAAGAACGGCTGGGTACGGACTTTGTCGTAATCGATCTTACCGTCCGTCTGGCAGGCGGGATCTTTCGGTTGGCCCCCCAGACTGTCACCCATGAACACGTACCGGATGCCGTGCTGCCTCAGAACGAGTTCGAGGGGCTCTTTCGAAAACTCCGGCTTGAACTTCGAGTACGGCGACGTGCGCACGTCAACGACACACTCGAGTGCGTGGGCGCGGAGAACGGCCAGGAACTCCTCGAGGGTGCGCGTCCCGTACCCGACGGTATACAGGGGCGCAGCGAGGGTCGACGTGACCATGCCCGGACGGTATCGCCGCTAGCGGCCAGTTGGCAACCAGAGTTTCGCATCGTCGAGCCAGGCTCGGATGGGCGCGCCTTGGCTATGCCCCACACCCTCGCGCTCGCTTGCCGCGGGCCGGTCGGGGTGCGAAGATCGGTCGGCGTGAAAGCCGCCGTTAGGCCAGACCACCGACAGGAAACGCCGCGCGATGACACCGACCTTCTACGATACCCACGCCCACCTCGATTACCCGGATTTTGCGGCGGACCTGCCCGCCGTGCTCGAGCGCGCCCGGGCGGCTGGCATCGCCCGCATCGTGGCGGTGGGGACCGATCTGGCCAGCAGCCGCCGAGTCCTGGAGTTAGCCGAGCAACACGACTTCATCTTCGCGGCGGTGGGTTGGCATCCTGCGCATGCAAGCGAAGCGCCGGCCGACCTCCGCGATCCACTCCGCGAGTTGGGGCGGCACCCGAAGGTGGTGGCGATCGGCGAGACCGGTTTGGACTACTACCATCTGCCCAGCCGGCAACAGGGCTCGAGCGCAGACGACGACCAGCACCGGCGCAAGCAAGCCGCCCTCTTCGAGCAACACCTCGAGGTGGCCGCCGAACTCGGGCTCAATTGCGTCGTGCACCAGCGCGATTCCCTCGAGGCCGTCCTGGCGCAGATGCAGCCCTGGGCGAGCCGGGTGCGCGGCCAATTCCATTGTTTCGTGAACGACTTGTCTGCCCTCGAACGCATTCTCGCCCTCGGGTCCCTGGTCAGCTTCACCGGCATCCTCACCTTCAACAATGCGGCGGCGGTGCGGGCTGCCCTCGCGGCGGCGCCGCACGACCAGTTCATGCTCGAGACCGACTGCCCGTTTCTGGCGCCGGTGCCTTACCGCGGCAAGCGCGCTGAACCGGCCTACGTGAAAGAAATCGCGGAGGTGGCCGCCCAGGTCCGCGGCCTTTCACTCGCCGAGCTGAGTCAAGCCACGTGCGCCACCGCGCACCGCTTTTTCCAGCGGCTCACCTGACGCCCGTCCCTCCGCGGCTGCACCCGCTGACAGGGACTCGAGGACCCGCCGGCAGATTCGGAGGGCTGCGTCCGGCCGACCCAGGGCGCGGGCGGCGCGGCCCATCGCCGCCAGTTCGGGCGACCCTAGGAGTCGGGCGAGGCGAAAGGGCAGATCCTCGACTCGGTTCGCCTTGGCGGCCGCGCCGTGGGCGAGCAAGAAGTCGCTATTGGCGGTTTCCTGGCCTGGGACAGGGTTCAAGATGAAGAGGGGTTTGCCCAGGGCAAGGGCCTCGGCGCTGGTCAGGCCCCCCGGCTTCGAGATCACGAGGTCGGCGGCCGCCATCAACTCGTGCATGTGGGTCACGAACCCGAAGACGTGCGTCGGATGGCGCCGTTCCAGCACGGCCACTTCCTTGCGCAGATCCTCGTTGCGGCCGCAGATGACCACGATCTGGACCGGCCGAGTCAGCTTCTGAAGCTCGCCGAGGATCTCGGCCACGGGCCCCATGCCGAACCCGCCGCCGAGCACGAGCAGGACGGGCAGGTCATCCCGCAGCCCCGTCTGCCGGCGCACCGCCGCGGCGTCGACCGGCGCCGAGAATCGCTCGCTAATCGGGATTCCCGTGACCGCGACCCGCGCCGGGGGCACCCCGCGCGCCACCAACCGCGCCCGAGTCTCCTCCGCCGCGACACAGTAAAGGTCCACCGCCGGTTCCATCCACAGCGCATGCGCCTCGAAGTCGGTCACGATGCTCGCCACCAACGGCTGGCGTTCCCGGGTGGGCTTGGACCTGAGCTGGCCCAGAATGTCGAGCGGCATGAAATGCGTGCACAGAACCGCCTCCGGCCCGAACCGCAACAACCGCCGCGTGAACTTCGGTGTTGTCCACTCGGCCACCGCCCGGCGCAGCCGCGTCAACCTCCGATGCAGCGACGGGTTGTCCGTCTTGCGAAACAGAAGCGAGTAAAGCTCGGGCGCACCCTCGGCGAGCGCCACGTACCCGTCGGCGTAGGCCTTGCGGTACAGCCGAGGCGTCCAGGCCAGCACGTCCCAGCGCTCGACCGTGTCCGCCGGGCGCTCCCGGCGCCAAGCCTCCTCGAGCGCCGCCGCCGCCTGAAGATGGCCTGCCCCGGCCGTGACCGTGGCGATCAGAATCCGTCGCGGCGCGCTCTCCCCCGGACGCGGCCGTGACCTGCTAGCCTGTGATGGTGAATGCGGACAAACCATAAGCAACCCACGATTCGCGCTCTCGACGGCACGACGCGGACTCGCACAAGGCCTCATCGGCTCGGCCTGGACCCGGCGTGCCCGTCCCCCGCCACCGCACCAGTCCGAGGGCACGGACTGCAGCCCCCCGCCACGAAAGACGAGGCGCGTTACCGGCAGCGAGTACACGCATGAGGAACGCCTTATACTACCGCGCGGTTGGAGGCTCAACCGTTAACCCCCGGCCGAGATCTTGGGGCGGCGAACGACCATCTCGAGGTAGGGCGCGCACTCCGCTGCGCGCCGCAGACCGCTACGGCGACAGGAAACCGCGGCGCGCAGAGGACTGCGCGCCCTACCGCCGCCAAGGTGACTCATGAGTCATGCCCTACGCCGAGTCGCGTTGCCAGTTGGGAGTTGCCAGCCGCCCGCTTTGGCCATAGTAGAACCGCATGACACATCGCTTGCGCCCATGGGCCTCGAGTTGTTGCGCCGCGGCCTGCCTAGGCCTCGCCTGGGTGCCCGCGCGCGCCCTGGACCTGCACGTTGCCCCAGACGGAAACGACACCTGGTCCGGCCAACTCGCCCGCCCAAACACCGCGCGCACCGACGGTCCGCTCGCGACCCTCACCGGCGCCCGAGACGCCCTGCGCCGGCTGCGCGTCTCAGGCGCAGTCGCACCCGCCGGACCCGTCCGCGTGCTGGTGGCCGACGGCGTTTATCCGGTCACCGGCCCGCTGGTGATCGAGGCTCGAGACAGCGGCTCGGCCGAGGCCCTCGTCAGTTACCAGGCCGCGCCTGAGGCGCGTCCGATTTTCAGCGGAGGCCGCGTGATGCGCGGGTGGGAAACTGCGGCGGACGGCACCTGGCGGACCCACGTTCCCGAGGTGGCGGCTGGGCGTTGGTATTTCGAGCAGTTGTTCGTCAACGGCCGGCGCGCTACCCGGGCGCGCACGCCGAACCGGTTTTTCTTTCACATCTTGGATGTCCAGGAAGAGACGCTCGAGACCGGATCGGCGCGCCGAGTCAATCGCGCGCGGCAGACGCTCTGGATGCGTCCGGCCGATTTCGAGGCCGTAGCGGGCCTGGCGCCGGCGGAGCTCGAGGACGTGAACCTGGTGGTGTACCACAACTGGGATAACACACGCCGATTCCTCGAACGCGTGGACGACCAAGAACTGGCCCTGGTCACCAGCGGCGAGGGGATGAAGTCGTGGAACCCGTGGCGAAAGAACTCGCCGTTCATCCTCGAGAACTTCCGCCGGGCTTTGGACGCCCCAGGCGAATGGTTCCTGAGCCGGGACGGCACCCTCGAGTACCGGCCGCGGCCCGGGGAAGATTTGGCCCAAGCCGAAGTGGTGGCGCCTGTGGCGGACAAGTTCCTGGTGCTCGCCGGCGACGCCGGCGCGGGGCGGTTTGTCGAGCACGTCCACTTCAAGGGGTTGACCTTCCGGCACGCCCAATGGTTGACCCCGCCCGGCGGCTTCGAGCCGGCCCAAGCCGCCGCCCCCATCGACGCCGTGGTCCTGGCGGACGGCGCGCGGCAGGTGACGATCGAGGACTGCGAGATTGGGCACGTGGGCACGTACGGGGTGTGGTTTCGGCGCGGATGCCGCGAGGTGGCGCTGCGCCGCTGTTACGTGCACGATTTCGGCGCCGGCGGTGTGCGCATCGGCGAGACCGGGATCGCCACTAACTTGGCTGAGCGCACCAGCCACATCACCATTGACAACAACATCCTGCGGCATGGGGGCGCGATCTTCCCCTGCGCCGTGGGGGTGTGGATTGGGCACAGCGCCGACAACCGAATCACGCACAACGAGATTGCAGACCTGTATTACACCGGTATCTCGGTCGGGTGGCGCTGGGGCTATGGCGAGAGCCTGGCCAAGCGAAACACGATCGCCTTCAACCATGTCCATCACTTGGGCTGGGGTTTGCTCAGCGACATGGGCGGCATTTACACGCTCGGGCCCTCGGAAGGCACGGTCGTGCGGAACAATGTTTTTCACGACATCTATGCCTACTCGTACGGCGGTTGGGGATTGTACACCGACGAAGGCAGCACCGGCATCCTCTTCGAGAACAACCTGGTCTACGACACCAAGACCGGCAGCTTCCATCAGCACTACGGCCGCGATAACATCGTCCGCAACAACATCCTCGCCTTCAGCAAGCTGCAGCAGATCCAAGCCACGCGCGTCGAGCCGCATCGCTCGTTCACGTTCGAGAACAATCTGGTGTACTGGGACACCGGCCCCCTGCTCAGTGGCCCGTGGCAGAAGGTCCAAGTCCTCCTGCGCCGCAACTGCTACTGGAACGTCCGCGGCGCTCCGGTCGAGTTCGCGGGCAAATCGCTCGCCGAATGGCAGGCGACCGGGCAGGATGCCGGATCGATCGTCGCCGATCCGTTGTTCGTGGACGCGGCGCGCCGCGATTTCCGGCTCGAGCCCGATTCGCCGGCGCTGGCCCTCGGGTTCAAGCCTTTCGATCCCAGCCAGGCCGGCGTGTACGGCGATGCCGCGTGGATGGCGCAGGCGAAGAACGTCAGCTACCGCCCACTCGAGGTCGCCCCCGAACCGCCGCCGGCGCCGATCCACGATACCTTCGAGCGCGATGCAGTGGGCAAGCCGCCCAAAGGTCCCGAGGTCCACGTCGAGAACAAGGGCGACGCAATCCTGGTCACGGACGAAACGGCGGCGGCCGGCCGGCGCAGCCTCAAGGTCACCGACACCGCCGGGTTGACCCACGCTTACAATCCCCACCTCAACTACCGGGTCAACCACAGCGCGGGCAGGGTGCAGAACACGTTCGACCTGCGTGCCGAACACGGCGCACAGATCGATTTCGAGTGGCGGGACTGGAGCCAGACCCCATACCTGACAGGGCCACGCCTGAGTATCCGAGAGGGGCAACTCCGCGTGGGCGATACGGTTGCACTGGACCTACCCCTCGGCCAATGGGTGCGTTGCGAGATCAGCGCCGGCCTCGGTGAAACCGGAGGCGAGACCTGGTCACTCTCGGTCACGCTCCCGGGCCAACCGCCGCGCGTGTGGCGCGAGTTGGCGCACGCCCACTCCCAGTTCCGGCGACTCACCTGGGTGGGCTTTAGCAGCAGCGCCAACGCCGCGAGCGTCTTCTACCTCGACAACTTCCAACTCGGGTCCGAGTAAGCGCTCGACCGCGTTTGACACGCAGGCTGCACTTTGCTACCAGAGCAGCATGATCGCGAGCGCTCAAGAAAAGCTGCCGTTGGCCCGGCAGGCCGCCGACTTGCTGTATCGGCATGGCGCTCGGCGCGTGTGGGTCTTTGGGTCGGTGGCCGCCGGGCGCCCGCAGGATTTTCGCTCTGACATCGACCTGGCTGTAGAAGGCCTGCCCAGCCAACTGTACTTCCAGGCGTTGGGCGAGCTTCTGGAGCTGTTCCCCTGCTCGGTCAACCTGGTGGAGATCGAGAAATCATCGCCCCAGTTGCGCCAGAACATCGAGCGCTGGAACATCTTTATCTCTCGTGAGAATTGACGCGATCAGGGCCGCCGCCCTCAAGGCAGTCATCGAGGACGACTTGAACTCGATTCACCACATGAATCAGCGGCTCCGAAGCCTGCCCCAACCGATTTCGGAGGAGCGCGCCCTGGCCTTCGCCGCCCTGCAACTGCACAATCTCTATAACGCGCTGGAGAACAGTTTCAGCCAGATCTCGCGCACCTTCGAGAACCACATCACGGACCCCGCTCACTGGCACCAAGAGTTGCTGGGCAAAGTGTTTCTGGACATTCCCCCGGTCCGGCCGGCCGTTTTGCCCGCGCCGCTCAAACCGCTGCTCAAGGACCTCTGCGGGTTTCGCCACTTCCTGCGCCATGGCTACGATTACGAACTGGATGCCGGCAGGGTGAACCCTCTGTGCCAAGCTTGGCTGAAGGACGGCCCCCAAGTGGTCGCGGCGCTCCAGCGGTTTGCCCATGCCCTGGCTGCAGTCGCGGAAGGGTCTGCGGGTCAACAACCCGCGTGAATTCACCCAGCTACGGCACTCCGGATACCGGCTCGGCCGTGCGCTGTTGCAGCCAGGCGATGTCGGGCCGCGAGGCCCGATCAATCGAAGGCGTGGCCGGCGGAGCAGAGGACGTTCTTGACCTTGTGCCGGACCAGTTCCTTGACTTTGGCGCGGGCAGGGCCGAGGTACTTGCGCGGGTCGAACTCCTTCGGGCTTTCGGCGAAGACCTTGCGGAGACCAGCGGTCAGCGCCAGGCGGAGGTCGGTGTCGATGTTGACCTTGGTGCAACCGGTGCGGCGGGCGATCTCGATGTCGGCCTCGGGCACGCCGGCGGTGTCTTCGCCCAGCTTGCCGCCGTACTTGTTGATCTCCTGAACGATTTCCTTGGGCACACTCGATGCGCCGTGGAGGACAAGCGGGTAATCGCCCATGCCGGCGTCGAGCAGGGCCTTCTTGATGGCCTTGAGCCGGTCGAGATTGAGGTGTTGCGTGCCTTTGAACTTGTAGGCGCCGTGGGAATTGCCGATGGCGACGGCGAGGGAATCGACACCGGTCTGCTTGACGAATTGCACGGCTTCGTCCGGGTGGGTGTAGAGCCCGCCCTTCGAGTAGCCGCCGCCCTCTTCGCCGTCGTCGTGTTGGGCGCCGACGAGCTGGCCGAGTTCGCCTTCGACCACGGCGTTATGTTTGTGGGCGTAGTCGACGACCTTCTTGCACACCTCGGCGTTTTTGTCGAACGGGAGATGGGAGCCATCGATCATCACGCTGGTGAAGCCTTCGTCGATGCACTGTTTGCAGAGCTCGAAGGTGTCGCCGTGGTCGAGGTGGACGGCGATGGGGATATTGCTCAGGCTGACGGCGGCCTCGATGAGTTTCTTGAGGTAGACGGGGTTGGCGTATTGCCGTGCGCCCTTCGAGATCTGGAGGATCAGCGGTGCCTTCTCCTCTTCGCAAGCCTCGACGATGGCCTGGAGCAGTTCCATGTTGTTCACGTTGAAGGCGCCCAGGGCGTACTTCCCTTTCAACGCCTTGCCGAACAGGTCTCGAGTGTGAGTCAGTGGCATAAATCTATCGGTTTCGTTGTCGCTGTAGCCATCAAAATACAATGGCCCTGACACTGTAGAAATGCCCGCGCCGTAAGAAAACAAAAATCGGCCCCGTTTTTCGCCGGTCGCACGGTAACCTCATTTAGATTCTTTGGGCTTTGGGGTTGTTGGGGTTGGAGAAAGTGCTTGCCATTCGAGCAGGTTTGAGTCGTAGTAGGGGCGAGATGAACTCGACAGACACCAAACCCAACCCCG
>VHCO01000177.1 GCA_016871715.1 Verrucomicrobiota bacterium | reverse complement strand
ACGCTCCTCGTAGACTGCCTCGAACTCCGGAAAGAAGCGCTCGACCAATCTGTAAAATGGCGACTGTTGCGGGTGCCGGGGACGATAAACGCCGCCGGCCTCCTTGGCCCCGCAGAACATACCTGACCTCCTTGCGGAGGCAGGCTACGCCCCTCGACGGACCCGAGCAAGATCAGTGAGCTGCAGATCAGTGAGCTGCCACGGTAGAACATGACGCCGTCGAACGGTGTACACTGCTCCATCTCGCTCCAACTCTCGCGGAGCAGCGCGGTCGAAGGGATGTCCCAGCCCAGTTCAATGAACTTCTTGCGGGCAGGGGCCGGTTCTGCCGCCGGAACCATGTGCGCGAGGAGAACAAGGGCAAGTCCCGCACCGGCGCCGCCAAACCAAGAAAGGCGATTTGAATTTCGAGCCATAACGGGGGGCAAACAAGGCAAGCGTCGGCCCACGGCTTTGTGCCAGGGCGTGAGTCGCCAAGGTCTTCGATGTGGGCGGCGTCGGCGCCTCGAACTCTCCACTCTCCACTCCCCACTCTCAACTTCCCCTGGGTCGGCCCTACTTCGTGATGGAGCTGGTCCGGGGGATCAAGATCACCGAGTATTGCGACCAGAATAACCTCTCGACCCGGGAGCGGCTGGACCTGTTCATCCCGGTGTGTCACGCCATCCAGCATGCCCATCAGAAAGGCATCATCCACCGCGACATCAAACCGTCGAACCTCCTGGTGACCCTCAACAACGGGGTGCCCACGCCCAAGGTGATCGACTTCGGGATCGCCAAAGCGACGGAGCAACGGTTGACGGACAAGACGCTGTTCACCGCCTTCGAGCAGTTCATCGGCACCCCGGCTTACATGAGCCCGGAACAGGCGGCCATGACCAGCCTCGATATTGACACCCGGAGCGACATCTATGCGCTGGGGGTGCTCCTATACGAGTTGCTGACGGGCAAGACACCGCTGGACCCGAAGACGTTGCTTGCGGCGGGTCTGGACGAGATGCGGCGGACGATTCGGGAACAGGAACCGGCGCGGCCCTCGACTCGCCTGAGCGCGCTGCCAGGGGCGGAACTGACCACCACGGCCAAGCGGCGGGGGACGGAGGCGCCGAGGCTCATCCATCTGCTGCAGGGCGACCTAGACTGGATCGTGATGAAGTGTCTGGAGAAGGACCGGACCCGACGCTATGAGACGGCCAACGGGCTGGCGCTGGACCTCGAGCGGCACCTGCAGCACGAACCGGTCGCAGCGCGTCCGCCGAGCGCCGTTTACCGGGTCCGGAAATTTGTCCGGCGCAACCGGTTGATGGTAACGGCGGCGAGTGCCGTGGCGGCGGCGCTGGTCATTGGGTTGGGCTTGTCGACATGGCTGTTCTTCAAAGAGCAACAGGCCCGGCGCCGCGCGGTCAATGCCGAGCAGGCGCAGCGCCAGTCTCGACACGAGGCGGAAGCCAATGCGATGAAGGCCCAAGCCCAGGCCTACGCCGCCGACATGAACCTCGCCCAGCGCGCCTTGGACGCGAACGACCTGGGTCTGGCGTGGGACCTGCTCAACCGCCACCGCCCTATCGGTCAATCCGAAATCGATTTGCGTCACTGGGAATGGCGCTACCTTTGGCAACGCGCTCAGAGCGATGAGATCTTCACCCTCTGCCAGCAGCCCATTTGCGTTGGCACCGTCCAGGTTTCCCCCGACGGAAAGCTGGTGGCCGTGCGCAGAAGTGACGGGCGGATCGCGCTCTGGGATTGGGCGGCACGGCGACGACTGCCGGACTTGCCGATCTTGGCGGGAGACCTCGTGGTCAATCCCTTTGGTAGCGGCTTGCAGAAGGACATTGCTTTTGTCCCGATCGGCGGATTGTTGGCTATCGGAAGCACCGATGCCGGTGGACGGACGGACGTGATCTTCTGGGACGCCAAAGCCGGAGTCGAACGCAGCCGCTTCCCCCATCGCGCCTCGATCGCCTCCCTGACGGTTTCTCCCGACGGAAAACTCCTGGCTATCTTCGACGTTGACCGGCGGGTCACGATCCTGGACCTGGAGTCCAAGCAAGAGCGCGCCTCCCTGGCAGTTTCTCCTCCGGTCTGGTTGTGCGGGGGTGTCGTCCAGTTCTCGCCTGACGGCGAGCGATTGGCGGTGGGGGACAACGACGGGACAATCCATATCTGGCACTCGCAGAGTGGAGTGGACCTGAAGATTCCTCCGCAGCCGCCGGCGGACGGCATTATGGCCCTGGCCTGGTCGCCCACGGAGCCCTTGCTCGCTTCGACCGGCGGGTACGAAGGCCGGACGATCCGGTTGTGGAACCCGCTGACCGGAAATCCAAGCCTGCAATGACAGGGAGTTGGCTAGGGTTCACGGTTGATGACATGGGTGGCTGCATTGGGCCATGGCGGGGACCGCTGGGTCGCGCAGTCTTTGGGGTTGGATGAGGAGACGGTGGCCCGCGGGCGCCGCCAATTACTGGGCGGGGAGGTGCAACGGGGGCGAATCCGGCGGGCGGGAGGCGGGCGTCCGCGGGCGGAAAAAGAAAGCCTGAAATCCTGAGGACCTTGCGCCAGTTGCTCCGCCAAGACACGGCCGGTGACCCGATGGGGCGGCGGGGCCTGTGGACGGGCCAACATTTTCAGCAGATCAGCGAGCAGTTGGGTCTCCTGGGCCTGGCCGTCAGTCCCAATACCGTGGGCCGCCTGCTCAAGCGCTTGGGCTACGCCCTGCGCGCCAACCGCAAAAGTCTCTCCGGTCCGCAGAGCCCTCAGCGTGATCGTCAGTTCCGGTATCTCAAGCGGCAGCGCCAGCAGTTCGCACGAAACCAGTTACCCATCATCAGCGTGGACACCAAGAAGAAGGAACTGGTCGGGTGCTTCAAGAATGCGGGCCGGGTCTGGAGTCAGGAAGCCATTCGGGTGAACGACCATGATGTTCGCTCCCAGGCCAAAGGGATCGCCATTCCCCGTGGACTCTATGATTCCCAAGCCAATCGGGGCTCGGTCGTGATCGGCACTTCCCATGACACCCCCGAGTTCGCGGTGGAAGCGATCGTCTCCTGGTGGCGTGGCGAAGGGCGCCAGCGCTATGCCCAGGCGCCGCATTTGCTGATCCTGGCCGATAGCGGCGGCAGCAATGGGGCTCGGTGTCGTCTGTGGAAATACGCGCTCCAGGAAAAGCTGGTGGATCCCTATCAACTCAGAGTGACGGTCTGCCATTATCCCACCGGGGCTTCGAAGTGGAATCCGATCGAGCACCGGCTCTTTAGCGAGATCAGCAAACACTGGGCGGGGCAGCCGCTGGTCGATTATCCCACCGTGATCCGACTCATTGGCGAAACGCGCACCCAGACCGGGCTAAAGGTACAGTGTCCCTTGCAGACCAAGGACTACCCGACGGGCCGTAAAGTCACCAACCAAGAGATGGCCAGCCTCAACCTTCGCAAACACGCCGTTCTACCAGACTGGAACTACACCCTTCTCCCACGAGAAACTCGGAATTAGATTCTTCCTGCGCAAATCTGTGCAAAACGTCTCTCAGATTTCAAATTTGAAATCTCAAATTTCAAATATCTTTGGCTAGTTTTTGCACGTGCGCTAAGAGCCAGACTCCGAGGCATCCAAGCAACAACGCTCCAGCCGCGAACGCGCTGTCGACAAGTGAGCTTTGGGCAATTCCCCAAGCAAGGCTTCCATCGTGTCGAAACTCACAAGCCGGTGTTTGAGCATCAGGCGAACAAACTCGAAGTCTTTTCTTCGGCCGGCCATGAGCTTGCTGATGGCCAAGTCAGCGGGGCTCAGGCACAGGCCGGTGACGCCCCGCGTGTTTTCGTTGCAGACGGGCACCAATCGCTCTCGCCAACGCGCCGGCAGCACCGCGGTCTCGGGGCTCACGCCGTGGGCATAGTAACCGAAGGTTTCGTGGAACGGCGATTTCTCGCCAATCGAGCCGTCGATCAGGTCCGCTTTCTCAGGCGCCTCCAGAGGATAGATGTCCACTTCCTGCGACACCGTGAGCTCCGGAGACGGGTTGGTGCAACTGCCGAGGATGGCCTGGCTGCCGATGATGACCAGGTGGCGGCAGTCGGCAATGTTCCCGGCGGCCCGAATGATGTGTTCGAGGTCAGCGCGTTTCACGGTAGTCGCGATAGATTTGCCAGCGCTCCTGCGGTGTCAACACGCCACAGAAGGGATCGCTTTGCCGCAACCGCCGTCCTTCCTCCGAGTCCTCGAGCAACCGCTCCCGAATGCATGCCCAAGGCAGCTCCAGGATTTCCAGCCATTCCTTCAGCGCGGGTGAGGCATGCGTGTCCAGCCAGCGTCGGCACGTGGCCCGCGCCCGGGTCAGGCCCGCGCGGGTTGGGTCTTGGTCAATTTTGGCGACAATCGCTTGAGCCATAGCCAGGCTCCGCTCGTCGATCTGGACATGCGTTTTCATACGGCATGACCCAATACTTAAGCGATCTTGCCCGGCCATTCAAGTCAAGGCAAGTGGTCAAGGCAAGTGGTCCTGCTGGCCAACCACCAAGAATCGAGGTTGGCGCATCCGGATTGGAGGTTTGCCAAACCTAAGGGTGGGTTTATGGTGGCGCCATGAGCGAGGTCACGCCCATCCTGGATCGCGTGGAGCAAGGCGAAGCCAAAGCCGCCGAGGAGCTCTTGCCGCTGGTCTATGAGGAACTGCGCAAGCTGGCGGCCCACAAGATGGCGCAGGAGCCGCCAGGCCACACCCTCCAACCCACCGCGCTCGTCCACGAAGCCTGGTTACGGTTGGTTCGCCAACCGGCTCCGCAACGGTGGGACAGCCGAGGCCACTTCTTCGCCGCCGCTGCCGAAGCCATGCGGCGCATTCTGGTCGAGAACGCCCGGCGCAAGGCTCGGCTCAAGCGCGGCGGTCAATGGGATCGGATTCCGTTGGAACAGGTGCAGATGGCCACCGACTCGGACCCGGCGACGCTGTTGAGCATTGACGAGGCATACCAGCGACTGGCAGCGGAGCATCCGGAGGCCGCCGCGGTGGTGCGGATGCGCTTTTTTGTCGGGCTCTCGCTTCCTGAGGCAGCCCAGGCGTTGAGCATGTCGGAGACCACGGCCAAGCGCCATTGGACCTTCGCCCGGGCCTGGCTGTTCGGGGAGTTGGGCGGCGATGGCTGAAGGTGCAAAAGAAAGTTGGACCGGTTTTACGTCCGTTGGCGCATTGAACAGATGGATAACCTCATTCTGGTAGCCGCGTATGAGCCAGCCGCACGACAAGCTGGAAACGATCTTCGATGCCGCCCTCGGGTTCGAAGGGCAGGAACGGGAGGTTTACCTTGCCCGGGCCTGTGGAGGCGATGCCCAACTGCGGCAACGGGTTGAGAGTCTGTTGCGCGCCTTGGATCGTGCCGGCGACTTCCTCACGCGCGATCGAGGGGCTGCCGGCGGGCCAATCGCGGGGCGTGCCGCCAACTCGAGTTCCACCTTGGTGACGCCCATGGCGGAGAAGCCTGGCGACCGGATCGGGCGTTACAGGCTGCTCGAGCAGATCGGCGAGGGCGGCTGCGGCGTGGTCTATGTCGCCGAACAGGAGGAACCAGTCCGGCGCCGTCGCTCTCAAGGTCAAGCTGGGCATGGACACCCGGAGCGTCATTGCCCGATTCGAGGCCGAGCGCCAGGCCCTGGCCCTCATGGACCACCCCAACATCGCCAAAGTCTTCGATGCGGGCGCCGTCGGTGCCTCGAACTCTCCACTCTCCACTCCCCACTCTCAACTTCCCCTGGGTCGGCCCTATTTCGTGATGGAACTGGTCCGGGGGATCAAGATCACCGACTACTGCGATCAGCACAACCTCTCGACCCGCGAGCGCCTGGACCTGTTCCTCGAGGTCTGCCACGCCATCCAGCACGCACACCAGAAGGGAATCATCCACCGGGACATCAAACCGTCGAACATTCTCGTGACGGAAAACGACGGCGTGCCCACGCCGAAGGTCATCGACTTCGGGATCGCCAAGGCGACAGCGCAGCAGCGGTTGACGGACAAGACCATCTACACCGCCTTCGAGCAGTTTATCGGCACGCCGGCGTACATGAGCCCCGAGCAGGCCGCCATGACGAGCCTCGATGTCGATACTCGGAGCGATGTTTATGCGCTCGGCGTGCTGCTGTACGAGTTGCTGGCGGGCAAGACGCCCTTTGATGCGAAGACGTTGTTGGCGGCGGGGTTCGACGAGATGCGGCGGATCATCCGCGAGCAGGAGCCGGTGCGGCCCTCGACGGTCATTCGGCAGACGGCGTCCGCGCGTCTGGGATCGAACCGATCCACACTCGCCCCTCGCCCCTCGCCCCTCGCCACTGACCTCGACTGGATCGTGATGAAGTGCCTCGAGAAGGATCGGACGCGTCGGTACGAGACGGCGAACGGCTTGGGGCGGGACATTGAACGGCACTTGAATCACCAACCGGTGGAGGCTTGTCCGCCAAGTGTGGTTTATCGAGTCCGGAAGTTCATTCGCCGCAACAGGGTGCTGGTGACGGGGGTTGCGATGGCTGTCTGCCTGATGGCCCTCATCCCCACTGGCGCTTTCCTTTGGCTGCGCCAGATGCACCTCCAGTGGGCGAAGAACCAAGCGTTGCCGGAGGTGGAACGGTTCGTCGAACAAGCCGTGCTCAGTTGGGACTATTCCAAAGCCCAACAGGCCCTCCAACTCGCCCAGAGAGCCTCCCGTTATCTCCCCGAGGAACCACGACTGAAGCACGCCGTGGAAGCCTGTTCGGGCCTCTGGTCAATCAAATCCGATCCTGCCGGTGCATGGGTCAGCATCAAGCCCTACCACGAGCAAAACGCGGACTGGAAGGCCCTGGGCCAGACACCGCTGCGGAATATCAGGCTGGTGCGGGGCTTCTATCTCGTGAAGTTCGAGAAGCCAGGCTATGAACCCGTCGAGGCGGTATGCGGCATGCGGGGTGGCGGACTATCCAGGAAACTCGATTCTGCGGGCACCATCCCCTCTGGGATGGTCCGCGTTTCAGGCCGGAATGTGGCCATCGCGAGCATTGGCGATGTCCCCGGCTTCTTGATTGACAAGTTCGAAGTCACCAACCGCCGGTTCAAAGAGTTTGTGGACGCCGGAGGCTATCGGAAATCCGAGTATTGGAAAGAGCCATTCGTCCGGGATGGCACGACCCTGACTTGGGGAGAGGCCATGCCGCACTTCCTGGACAGTACCGGGCAGCCAGGTCCGGCCACTTGGGTGTCGGGGAATTACCCGGCAGACCATGCCGAATACCCCGTCACCGGTGTGAGTTGGTATGAAGCCGCTGCCTACGCCGAGTTTGCCGGCAAGAGTCTGCCTACCAAAGATCACTGGGCCCTCGCGGCCGGATTCGACATCAGTGACCTCTTTGTTGCCTTTCCCGGTGCGATCGCCGCCGTCAGCCGGTTTGACAAAGACGGACCGGCCCCGGTCGGCAGCCACAAGGGCGTGAACTGCTTCGGCGCGCTGGATATGGCCGGAAACGTTCGGGAGTGGTGCTCGAATGAGTCTCCCGCCGGGCGGTTTATTCGGGGCGGGGCTTGGAACAGCCCCACGTACACTTACGCCAACGAGAATCAGTTGTCGCCCTGGGATCGCTCGCCCCAAAACGGTTGTCGCTGCGTGATCTATCTGGATCCGGACAATATCCCCCCGACGCTGTTCGAGCGGAAGGGGCTGTGCTGGGAGCGGGATTTCAGAAGAGAGAAACCGGTCGATGACGCGGTCTTCGAGATCTACAAGGCCAGGTTCGATTACGACCCGAGCGAACTCAAAGCCGTGCTCGAGAAACGGGATGAAAGCGCGGCCGACTGGATCGTCGAGCGGGTCACATTCAACGCCGCTTATGACAATGAGCGCGTGATCGCCGAACTCTACCTGCCCCACAATGGCCGCAAGCCTTATCAGTCTGTCATCTTGTTTCCGGCCGCCGATGCCGTGGACGGCTGGTTGCCCGCCTCGGTACGGCAGTATTTTGAGGTGATCGGCTTGGACTGCTTTGTGAAGAGCGGGCGGGCCTTTGTTTTTCCGGTCTATAAAGGAACCTATGAAAGGACCGGAGATATGACGATCCTCAAACGCTGGCCCGCGGAAGAGTACTGCCACGCCTACACCGACTACCTGGCCAAATGGGTGAAGGACTTTCGGCGCTGCGTCGATTACCTCGAAACCCGGCCCGATTTCGACCGCCACAAGATCGCCTTCTGCGGCGCCAGTTGGGGCGGCATCATCGGAGCCATCATCCCCGCGGTCGAACAGAGGGTCCGCGCCAACATCCTCATTCTGGGCGGATTCGAGGCCAATTACGCGCTGCCGGAAGCCCAGGGCCTGAACTACATCTCGCATATCACGGTCCCCACGTTGATGCTCAACGGAGAATACGACATGATCTTCCCACTCGAGACGTGCGTCCGCCCCGCGTTCAACCTGCTCGGCAGTCAGGAGGAGGATAGGAAGTTGGTCCTCTACAAAACCGAACACTATGTGCCAAAAGACGAACTCAGCCAGGAGTCGGTGGCCTGGCTGGACAAGTACTTCGGACCGGCCAGGTAGGTCCGGAACGTTTGGGATTTCGGGCTGAGGCAGCGCGTCTCGGCCCAGGGCGCTGAGAAAATTCACTCCTTTGAAAAGGGGCCACGGGTCCTCACGCGTGGAGTGTTGTCTGGCGCCGAACCCTTTCGCCACCCACGACGGGTCGCGGAAAAGAAGAACAACAAACAACAGAAAGGTTCGAAGCTATGAAAACAGCAACCTCGACGCGAGGGATCACAGCCCTCGCCGTGGGCGCGCTGGCGTTGGCCGCCCTGGCCGGCGTGAGCAGCGCCTGCGCCGGCACTCTCACGGTAACCACGCGCAACGACAGCGGTCCCGGGTCTTTGCGCCAGGCGATCGCTGAGGCCAGCGCGGGGGACACCATCGAGTTCAGCATCAAAGGCGCAATCGTCCTCACCAGTGGCGCATTGATGATCGACAAGAGCCTGGCCATCAAAGGTCCCGGCCCCAACAACCTCAAGATCAGCGGCAATCACGCCAGCCGGGTCTTCGTGATTCTCAGCCCCGATCCAGCATCGCCACCCAACGTGACTATCGCCGGAGTGACCATCCGCAACGGCCTGGCGGACGGGAACTCGCCTATCGTCCCCAGCACCGGCGGCGGGGTTCTGAACCTCGCCCAGTTGACTCTCTCGGCGCCGAAAGCCTTCGCCGCTCACTCGAGCGGCGAAGGCCAATAGGCAAGGAACCCGGCTGAGTCTGGTATTGTCTGAAGGCAACCGCGATTTCCAGGTTGGCCAGCGCAGGTGGAACCAGACCGAGCGCGAAACACCAAGAGAAGACAGAGGTTATGAAGACTTTGACGATTACTCCATCCAGCACACTTCCGACGAGAATAATCAAAACGAGGCTGTGCCGGCTGCTGTTGTTGGCGTCTGCCAGCATTTCCGGCCTGGGCCAACCCTTGATTCAGTTCGCCGTGTCGAGTTGCACCGTGCCCGAACTGCCCGGAACCGCAAGCCTCAGCGTTCAGCGCACTGCCGACCTGAACCAACCGGTCGAAGTGACCTTCGCCACAGTGGACGCGACCGCGACGGCAGGCGTGAACTACACGGCGACGAACGGCACCCTGGCGTTCGCCCCGGGCGAGACCAACCAGGTCATCGTCGTGTCCATCCTCGACGATGGCGTGCTCGGGAACACGACCAAGTTCCGCGTGGGTCTCAGCGACCCGACGGGCGGCGCTGTCTTGGGCCCGCGCGCACTGGCCACCGTGACGATCCAGGACGGCGACAAAGCCCTGCACTTCTATGTGCCGACTCTCTCGGTCAACGAAGACGCAGGCGCGGTCGAAGTCAGTGTCGCCCGCGGTGACGATGGCGCAAATCCGGTCAGCGTGGACTACGCCACCACGGACGGCAGCGCCAAGGCCGGCCAGGATTACACCACCACGTCCGGCACCTTGGTCTTCGAGCCCGGCGAGACGCTGAAGCGAATCCTGGTGCCGATCTTGAACGATGCCCTGGCGGAGCCCGCCAAGTCGTTCCGTGTAACCCTCAGCAATCCGGGCGGCGGCGCCGTTGTGGGCTCGCCCTCGACAGCCACTGTGACCATCCAGGACGCGGATCAGAAGTTCCAACTCGACGCCAAGACCTACGCGGCCCGGGAAGAGGCGGTCTATGTCCAAGTCGGCGTCATCCAAGGGGACAACGGCGCCTCAGCGACTGTGGATCTTGCCACGACCGATGGCACGGCCAAGGCCGGGTTGGACTACGTGGGGGTAACCAACACGATCCAGTTCGGTCCGGGCGAACGGCTCAAGTGGGTCCGGATCCCCCTCCTGGATGATGGACTCAAAGAGGCCGCAAAGTTCTTCGATGTCACTCTCCGCAATCCGACCGGCGGGACCGCTCTGGGAACTCAGCGGACCGCAACGGTACAAATCACCGACAACGACCCCGGTGTCGGGTTCACCACCAACACCTTCTTCGTTTTCGTTTGGTCGAGCGCCAGTTTAGCCAAGGTCTCCGTCACCCGGGGCAGTGACGATCCGACCACCTCGTTCACCGTGGACTACCAGACGACGGATTGGACAGCCCAGGCAGGGACGGATTACGAGGCCACAGCGGGCGTCCTCGAGTTCAACCCGGGCGAAATGCTCCGGACGATCAGCATCCCCTTGCTCGACAATGCCGCAGCCCACGGGCGCAAGTCATTCCGCACCGTCTTGAGCAAGCCGTCGGGCAACGCCGGCCTGGGGAGCGCGACGGCGGTCGTCCACATCTGCAACCCGGGAGGCTACTATCCCGTGCTGCCGCCGATCGAGGCCGAGTTCGCACTCGAATTCGAGACGGGTATCCTGCGCCTCGGTTGGCAAGGAGACGGGGTGCTGCAACGCGCCGATCAGGTGACCGGGCCATGCGAGGTCCTTTCCGGGGCACAGAGTCCTTGCGCCGTCAGCCCGAGTCTGACCTCGAGTTTCTACCGGATTCAAAGCGCGCGGCCCACCGAGGTCTACGTGCCGGCCAGTTACGACGGCCAGACGCCTCGACCTCTGATCCTGGTGCTCCACGCCCTGGGCATGGACGCCGGCGGAATGCGCTCCTGGTTGCCCCTCGAGTCCCTGGCTGAGTCGCGCGGATTCCTCGTCTGTTACCCGAACGGGACTATCGATGCCTCGGGCCTCTCGACCACAGGGTACCGGTTCTGGAACGGGCCCGATTTCCTCAGTTTCTCCGGTCCGGATATCGATGACTCGGGTTATTTGCGCAGTGTCATCGAGGAAATCCAGCGCCGGTTCGCCGTGGATCCCAAGCGCATCTACATGATCGGGGCTTCGAGTGGGGGCGCGATGTCCCACCGCTTCGCCTGCGAACAGGCCGACTTGATCGCCGGGATCGCGAGCATTTCCGGGCGGACCTGCTACGATCCCAACCGTTGCCACCCGAGCCAAGCCGTGCACGTGCTTCAGATCGACGGCAGCAACGACGTCTATCTCGGTTGGACTGGCCCTGACTACGGTTTGCCGTATGTCGGTGAGGCTCCCGGTGCGGTTCGCACCGTCCAGAACTGGGCGCGCCTCAACGGCTGTCAGGATCCGCAGACGGAAACCGCCCCGTCGCTCGACCTGAACCAAGGCCTCGCGGGACTGGATACCACCGTGTTATCTTACACCCAATGCCCGCCCGGTGGCGCCGTCGAACTCTGGACCGTCAGCGGCGGCGGCCATGTTCCGACCGACTCGTCCGAGTTCCCCACCCGGCTGGTGGATTGGCTGCTGGCCCATCCCAAACCATGAGTCGATGGGCCTCACACCTCCACAGGCGACACCCCTCATCGGACTCGAGCAAGGCTGCCAAGCCGGGCCCCGGCGGAGGGGACCCAGGGCAAAGAGTGTGGCTCAGTTCGATGAACGCGCCGGCAGCGGTCCGGCCAGCCCAATTCCGAGTGACGCGCCCCCGTTCGAGGGCGCCTTATCTCTCATGCCCTGTCCCCGGCCACCAGAGCGCTCGGGGACTGATGAACCGTCGCGGCGCCGCGGGTGGCCGGCGGGCACGACATCGCGGCGCTGGCTCAGGGCGAGTTCGCGGGAGCTCATGGCTGCAACACCCTCGATGTGCAGCAGGTTGCCCAGCAGACTGGACCCGCGGCTGCCAACCCGGATGCAGCCAATCCGGACTTTATCCACCGGCGGGCATCTCGATGCCAAGACGCGTTGCTAGCCGGGGATCGAACGGAGAGCGGCTGTGACGGGGGCCGAGCCACCAACTCCCGCGGCCAGACCAACGCCGGCACCCACAATACCGCCCGGCCGAGGAATTTGGGTTCGGCACCGGAATGACTCGAATGAATCATAACGGTTCCAGGTCACAGAGGGGTCCGAGGGATAGGCGACAGCATTCCTATCACCCGCCCTTCCGCCTTCGCCAGGGCTACGGCAGACAAGCCGGGCACCCTCTCCCCATCGGATGTGGAGAGGGATGGGTTGAGGGGTCATCGTCATGTATTCCGCAGACTGCACAGTAACGGGATAGTAGGGCAACAACCAGATCGCCCGCCCCAGCAATTCTCATTTTGCCGGGAGCGCCGGTCGCATGACCGGCGGAATCTCGTGATTCTATGAGCCCTCGCCACGCCGGCAGGGATGCCGGCGGTCCCAGGCATGGCAAAATGAGAACTGCTGCGCCCGCCCTCACCCGGGGCAGCGCCAATTCATGAAGGCCCGAAGCCCGGAGCGGGGACGTCTGGTCCCCGGCGGAAGCGAGTGAAGACGGTGTTTGCCGGCGACGGGCCGTCGCCGCTCGTGCGCTTGGGAGTGCACCTGCACAGGAGGGCGCAAGTCCCTCCCTGGCGGAGCTTCCCGCCAGACAACGGAAAGTAACTGCGTCCCGGTGACGCGACGTGGAGAGCAACTGGAAGTGAACGGATCGTCCGTAGAACAGCGAGGCCCAAAGGGGTCCGCGACACGAACTCGATACGGCCTGATGCGACTGACGAGCCTGCGAGCAATGAGCGAAATCCGAAGAACCGCCGATAGCCGGCAAGGCGAATCGGTGGCCAAGTCCACCTGGAGCAGGAAGCATGGCCAGAGTGGAGGCGCATGGGGTGGTTGGGGACGGAAGGTCTGGACGTGCAGGGGTATGAACCAAGGAGACCTGGCCGGGAGCTGGAAGGAGCCGGTCAGGAGTCAGAGTCCCCATAGTAGCGAAGAAGCGGGTAACGACCGTGGAGCGAAGGGGGGCAGGAAGGTGGATTCGTGAAAGCCACAAGCGAGCAGATGAACCTGCCGGGAGTGCCCCCACCCGGGGCTACGCAAGGCAGAGAAGTCCCGGCCCGATGGGCATGGACGGAAGCCAGCGTGTGGACGGAGCGAATGTTGGCAACCCTCGAAAGAGGAATCAAAGGAGGTCAATGGTACAGCCTGAATGACAAAGTCTGGAGGATGGAGAACCTGCAAAGCGCGGTGGCGAAGGTAACCGGAAACAAGAGCCCGCGGACGCCTGACGGCCAACGCTGTCAACGCTACGCGGCGCAAAAGGACCGGCGGCTGCCCTGCCTGCAGGCGCAACTCCGCTGCGGGGAATACCAGCCACAACCGGTACACCGGGTATGGATACCGAAGCTGGAAAGCAAGGAATTGCGGCCGTTGGGGGTTCCGACGGTCGAGGATCGAGTCGTTCAAATGGCCCTGCGCCACGTGATCGAACCGATTTTCGAGCAGACCTTCGCCGAACAGAGCTACGGTTTCAGACCCGGGCGGGGGGCGAAGGACGCGCTACGGCGCGTCCAACACCTCCTGGATGCCGGCCAGGTCTGGGTCGTGGACGCCGACATCAAGGGCTACTTCGACAACATTCCCCAGGACAAGCTGTTAGCGGCGGTGGCCGAACGCATCAGCGACGGGGCCATACTGGAGTTGATCCAGGGGTTTCTGAAGCAGGGCGTAATGGAAACCGGCAAAGGCTGGCAGCCGACCGACAACGGGACGCCACAGGGAGCGGTGATCAGTCCGCTGTTAGCCAACATCTACCTCAACCCCTTGGACCACCTGATGGCAGGGCAGGGCAAGGAGATGATACGCTATGCGGATGATTTCGTGATTCTGTGTCGGAGCCGAGAGGCAGCGGAAGCGGCCCTGGCCGCGATACGGGAATGGACGAAGGCGGCGGGGCTGACCCTGCACCCGGACAAGACCCGCATCGTGAACGCTGAGGAACGGGGCGGCTTCGACTTTCTGGGCTACCACTTTGAACGGGGCTTTCGTTGGCCTCGGGAAAAGAGCCTGGCGAAGTTCAAGGAAGCCATCCGGGCGAAAACTGGGCGCCGGCGCCCAGGACCCCTGGGAGACATCATCGACGACGTCAACCGAACGCTGCGGGGCTGGATGAACTACTTCCGGCACAGCCACTGGACCACCTTCAAACCGTTGGACCAGTGGGTACGACAGCGTCTTCGGAGCATCCTGCGCAAGCGGCACAAGCTCAGCGGGCGTGCGCGCGGGCGGGATCATCAACGCTGGCCTAATGACTACTTCGTGGCCTGCGGGCTAATCTCCTTAGCCTTAGTTCGCAGGAAAGCGGCCAATGGTTACTCACCCCACTGACTGGAGAGCCGTATGCGGGAAATCCGCCTGTACGGTTCGGAGGGAGGGGTGGCGCGAAAGCGCCATCCCTACCCCTATCACTTCATGAATTGGCCCTGCGCCCGGGGGCAATTGGCCTCAGCTCCTGGCCGCCAAGCGCAGCGCCACCTCCGCCACGCGCCGGCCCAGTCCTTTGGCCGAAGCCCGGCCGGTGTCGTCGGTTTCAATGCTGTCTTTCTCGCTCCGGAGGGTCGCGCCCGGATGCGCGATCGGTTTGCCGTCGCCGACCACGATAACATCCTGCCGCATGAGGGCGGCGAGCACGGCCAGCACGGTCGTGTCCTGTCCGCCATGGTAAGAGCCGCCCACAGCCAGGGCCCCGACCACCTTGTCGCGCAAGGCCCAGTCGCGTCGGAAGACGATGCACCGGTCCAGAAACGCTTTGCAGAGCGAGCTCATGGTGCCCATGTAGACGGGCGTGCCCACCAGGATCCCGATCACCCTTGGATCGACCAGTTTCTCGGCCACCTTCGGGAAATCATCAGTCTGACCATGCTCGAGTGGCAGACCGGCCGCCAATTCACCGGGGATCTTGAGCCCCGCCAGATCGATCAACTCCACCTCGAGCCCGGGATACTCTTCCTTGGCGGCGTCCAGGGCCAATTGCACGGCGGCGCGGGTGCTCTTGCCCTCGCGGGGGCTGCAGGCCACGCCCACCAGTTTGGGGTGCGATCCGACCAGAGCGGTTTGGCCAGTTGCATCGTTCAGGGCCAGACTGCCGGCCGCCGACACACTGAACGCGCCAAGGAAATGACGTCGCGAGGTTCTGTTCATAGATGAGTATTGTCGTGTTGAAGGTTCGCTGTCGCCGCCTGCCCCGGCGGACCGAAGAAGCATGGCCTCATCCGGTCCGAAAATCAACGATCCGTGGCCCTCTTCACCGTCGCCCAGATCCCGGCGGCGGCGGCCTGGAATGCCTCCGCCATGGCGAGCTGGAGCAACGTGAATCCCAGAGGCATTGCGGGCAGAGGCCGCGGGGCGCGTCAGCCGACAAGCCCGCGCCGCATTCGGAGCATGTTCGAGCCTGCGTCATGTCCAGGTCTCCTGCGGACATACATTCCCGGTCGCTTTCCTACGGCGCACCCACCAACTCGGCTGTATTCCCGTTCACCACGACAGCACAGTCCCCAGGCAGCGCGCTTCGACGGCGACCCCGTCCAGCGAGAACACCATCCGGCCTCCGCCCCGCTTCTCGCACCGTGCCCGGTCCCATTCGTTGGCGAGAAAGTGATTCAACGCCGCCAGGAAGAACGTGCGAGAGCGGCCGCGGCTCTGGTCCGTGGCGCGGACCCATCGCTTGGCCAGCAACCGGGCAAAGAACTGCTGGGTCAAGTCCTGGGCGTCTTCCGGCGAGCAGCCGCGCCGCCGCACGTGCGCATAGAGGGGATACCAGTAGGCTCGACAGAGCGTCTCGAGGGCCTCCGCTGCCTATGGCGACTGGGTCTGGCCCGCCGCCAGCACGACACTCCAGTGCGTGGTGGCAAACGATGCGGCTCCCGCTTGCGCTCGATGCGCCGGGCCGTCAGCGCTGCTCATGCCGCCATAGTGCGCATGCCTTGGCAAATGGCACGCCCGAAGTGCGACTGCATCCACGCGGTGCCCCGGACCGAGTTGGGCCGGCGGCGAGGTGTGGTGACATTCGAGCGCCGGCGCCAGCTTGTCCGTACCATGATCGCCGCTCACGGTTGGAACGTTCTTTGAGCCGCAACGGCCAGACCGGAGCGCCACGGAGGCGGAACTGGCCAGGGCCAGTGTTCGCGTCTTGACGCCCGTGTGAGACATGTCTGCCTCGACCCATGAATACGATTACAGTTCGGGATCTGCGGCAGCGCTGGCCGGCCGCCGAGCGGCGGCTCGAGACCGAACTCGAGCTGATCATTACTCGCGATGGCCGGCCGATCGCCCGACTGGTTCGGCTGGCACGGACCAACACACAGCGCCGGCGATTCAGCCCGCAGGCGCACAGCGACTGGCGACGGCAGGTCCCCGCCAATCACGGAGACGGTGCCGGAAGCGATGTCCCACGACGGGATTGGGGCCAACTGGTCGGATCCCGGGTGTGACGGGCAATAAACGACCTGGAGTCCGTCCGGAGTAAAAGCCAGGTTGCCATAATCGACGAAGACGTTGGGCAGCACGTGACAGCTCCAGTCAACCAGATCCCAAACCTGGAGAACATCCGATCCGACCGCAGCCAACCGACTCATAGGCATTTGCTTTTTCGAGATGGCTGGAGTGTGCCTGGCTCGGGGTGGCCATTCAAGGCGAAATGCGGCAGAATTGTCCGCTGCCAAGTGCCTGGTCGGCCTTTGGGGGCTGGCGGGCGGCCGCCCACCAGCCGCCAAAGGTGGCCGC
>VHCO01000176.1 GCA_016871715.1 Verrucomicrobiota bacterium | reverse complement strand
GGCCGCCGCCAGCAACCTGATTGTCCTTCCCACCAACGCCACCGCCAGCCCAGCCCTGCCTGCGCCCGAAGCCACCGGCGCCCCGCCAGCCACCGTAACGCCTCCGACCGCACCCGAGCCCACTGCCCCACCCGCCGAGCCGCCCACCGCGCCGAACCCTAGCGCTCCGCCGGCTAACCCGCCCGCCTCACCGCCTGGGGAGTAAGGCAAGTGGCCCATGAGGCTCGGTGTGGGTGCCCCAGGATCCGTCCCCGGGGACCCGCATCCCTCGCGCATCGGGCCACATCGGCTCTTCACCCTGTTGCTCCTGGGCGCAGGCGCCCTGCTCCACAGTGGTTGTCGCCCTGCCGATCGGCCCGCCGACTTGGTCATCATCAACGGCGCCGAACCTGAGTCGCTGGATCCCCACCTGGTGACCGGCCAAGCCGACGGGCGGATTGCCTTGGCTTTGTTCGAGGGCCTCACCCGGTACGACCCGCGAACGGCAGAGGCGATCCCGGGCTTGGCGGAGCGTTGGGAGATCTCGACCGATGCGCGCGTCTACACCTTCTACCTGCGCACCAACGCCCTCTGGGCTCCCGGCGAACCCATCACCGCACACGACGTGGTCTGGTCCTGGCACCGCATTCTCGACCCGGCAACCGCCAGCGAGTACGCCGGGGTCTTGTTCTACCTCAAGAACGGCGAGGCCTACGCCACCAGCCGGCTCCGCGATTTCTCCCAGGTCGGCGTCGCCGCCCTCGGGCCGTACTCGCTGCGGGTTGAACTCGAGTCGCCGGCGGCCTTCTTCTTAGACTTACTGGCCTACCAACCCTACGCGGTGGTGCCCCGGCGCCAAATCCAGGCGCATGGCGATCGTTGGTTGCACGCCCGCCCCTTCCTCGCCAGCGGCGCCTACACCCTCGATTTCTGGCGCCTGAACGATCGCATCCGACTCCGCAAAAACCCGCACTACTGGGACGCAGCCCGCACCCGCAGCGACATCATCGACCTGCTCCCGTGCGTCTCGCCCGCCACCGCCTTGAACCTCTTTCTGTCCGGCGCGGCCGACATCGTGTGGGATAAAGAGCTGGTCCCGGCCGATCTAGTCGCGGACTTGGTCCCGCGCCCGGATTTCCACACCTTCGACACGCTGGGCGTTTACTTCTACCGCTACAACGTGACGCGCCGGCCCTGGGACGATGTCCGCGTGCGCCGCGCCCTGGCGTTGGCCATCGATAAACGCCGCATCGTCGAACGCATCACCCGCGGAGGAGAGAAGGTGGCGGACTGCCTGTCGCCGCCGGGCATCGCCAATGGCGCCTTGGTCTACCAACCGCCGGCGGGCCTGCGCCCCGACGCAGCCGAGGCCCGGCGGCTCCTCGCCGCGGCGGGATTTCCCAACGGGCAAGGCTTCCCCACCGTGGTCTACACCTACAACACGCAAGAAAGCCACCGGAAGATCGCCGTGGAACTCCGCGAGATGTGGCGGCGCGAGTTGGGGGTGCAGGTCGAACTGCGCCAACTCGAATGGAAGGCCTATTTCCGGGCGCAGTCGATGCTCGATTACGACCTGGTCCGCAGCAGTTGGGTGGGCGATTACAACGACCCGAACACGTTCCTGGACCTCTTCCTGAGCGAAAACCCGAACAACCGCACCGGCTGGCGCAGCGCCTGGTACGACCGCACTCTGCGTCAGGCCAACGCCGAGCCCGACCCCCACCGGCGCCAGGGCCTGCTGCAGACTGTCGAGCGGTTCCTGGTCGAGGACCAGTTGCCCGTGGTCCCCATCTTCTTCTATGTCGGCATGGAGTCCTACGACACGAACCGAATCGCCGGTGTCTACCCAAATCTCCGCGCCGAACATCCCCTGCGCGCGATCGCCCGCGTCCCGCCCCAGCCCAGCGCACCCCGATGAACCCGGTCCACGCCCTCACCTGCACCGATCCCCACTACCCAGACCGCCTCCGGCGTTGGCTGGGCGAGGCGGCTCCGGAAACCCTCAGCGCCCTGGGCCATTTGGACCTGCTGGAACACCGCCTGCTCGCCCTCCTGAGTTCGGTCCATTGCCCCGGTCGGGTCGTCCAGGCTGCCTATGCCTTCGCCCAACGCCTCCGGTACGAGGGCCAGACCGTCATCGGCGGATTCCATTCCCCGATGGAACAGGAGTGCTTGCGCATCTTGCTCTCGAGCCCGCACGGAGTGGTCCTCTGTCCCGCGCGCGGGCTAGAGGACCTGCGCCTGCGACCCGAATGGCGGCGGGCGCTGAGCGAGCAGCGCCTGTTGTTGCTCTCGCCCTTCGCCCCGCTGTGCTCGAGGGCAACCGCACAGCTTGCCTCCGAGCGCAACCGCTTCGTCGCCGCGTTGGCGGATGAGGTGGTCATCGCGCACGTCACGCCCGGCGGCCAGATGGAACGGCTGCTGCGCGAAGTGTCGGCCTGGGGCAAGCCCTGCCGCCGGTTGGACCTAGAAAGCTGACTCGGCTCGATGCACCTCCTTCGCCGCTTGGCCTTGCTCGTGCCGTTGTTGCTGGTGATCAGCTTGCTGGCCTTTGTCCTGGTGCGCTTGGCGCCGGGCGGGCCCTTCGACCGCGAGCGCAAGCCGGCCTCGCCGGAAATCGAACGCGCGTTGCTGGCGCGTTACCACCTCGATGAACCGGTCTGGCAACAGTACCTTAGGTTCCTGAGCGGCTTGGCGTGCGGCGACTTCGGCGCCTCGCTCAAGTATCGCAATCACACCGTCACTGACGTCATCGCCCAAGGGTTGCCGGTCTCGCTGACCCTGGGCGCCCTGGCGTTCTCGTTCGCCCTCGGCGTGGGCGTGCCGGCGGGTGTCTTCGCCGCCGTGCGCCGCGGCCAACGAAGCGAGTACGCCGTCAGTTTCCTCACGCTCCTGGCGGTCTGCGTGCCGGCGTTCGTCGTGGGTCCCATCCTGGTGATGACCTTCGCCGTCCAGGGACGGCTGTTCCCCGTCGCGCTCTGGCAAGGGCCGCTTCACGCGGTGTTGCCCACCGTCAGTCTGGGGCTCTATTTCGCCGGCAAGATCGCCCGGTTGATGCGCGAGGGCATGATCCAGACCCTCGCCTTGCCCTTCATCCAAACGGCGCGGGCCAAAGGCGTGTCGGAGACCGCCCTCCTGTTTCGGCATGCGTTCCGGCTGGCTGTCCTGCCGGTCGTGTCCTACTCGGGGCCGCTGCTGGCCGATCTGTTGACCGGCTCGTTCGTGGTCGAGAACCTGTTCCAGATCCCAGGCCTCGGCGTGTTCATGGTCAACAGCGCCTTGAGCCGCGACTACCCCATGGTCGTGGGGTTGGTCCTCCTCTATGCCGTGATCCTGCTCGTCCTCAACCTGCTCGTGGATCTCTCCTACAGGAAACTCGATCCGCGCGTGACGGCATGGAAACCGTAAGCCCCAACCGTCTCGCCTGGCAGCGCTTCTGCCAGAACCGCGCCGCGCTCGGCAGCGGAATCTACCTCTCGACGCTCGTCCTGGTGCTGCTCGTGTGGCCCCTCCTCACCGCTCAGGCGCCCGACGCCACCAGCGACACCCAATTCGCAGCCCCCAACGGCCTGCATTGGTTCGGCACCGACGTACACGGCCGCGATCTCCTGACGCGCGTCGTCTATGGTGCGCGCATTTCCCTGCTCGTGGGCGCTGTGGGCGCGGGCGTCAGTCTGGTCATCGGCGTGCTCTGGGGTGCCTTCGCCGGCTACATCGGCGGCCGCTGCGACAGTGTCCTTATGCGGATCGTGGACGTTCTCTACGCGTTGCCCTCGATCATCTTCGTCATTGTGCTCATGACCACACTCCAGGGTGTCTTCGATCGACTTAAGGCTGCTGGCTGGTCCGGCCAGGGAACCGCCACGCTGCAGCTCCTGGCGCTCTTCGCTGGACTGGGTGCGGTGTCGTGGCTGACGATGGCACGGATCGTCCGTGGCCAGGTCTTGTCCTTGCGCACCCGCCCCTTCATCGAGGCGAGCCGGGCGCTGGGGGCGAGTCATGTCCGTATCCTCAGCCGCCACATCCTGCCCAACGTGGCTGGCGTGGTCATCGTCTACCTCGCCCTGACGGTGCCGGCGGTGGTCCTGTACGAGTCCTTCTTGAGCTACTTGGGCCTGGGCATTCAGCCTCCGCAAGCCAGTCTGGGCTCGTTGATCGCTGAAGGCGCCACGCAGATCAACCCAATCCGCGTCTATTGGTGGATGATCCTCTGCCCGGCAGGTGCCCTGGCAACCACCCTACTCGCCCTGAACTGTCTGGGCGACGGCCTCCGAGACGCGCTCGACCCTCAGGCAGGCCCGCGGAGGTCAGCGGACTAGCCCATGCCCTTCCCTTCCTCCTGGTCCTAGCGACCGCTCAACGCCGATACCATGGCGCACGGCACGGCGGAGGCGCCCGCCACGGTTCCCCAACCGATTGCGCTGCAGCCTCTTATAATAAGACAGGAAAATAGACATTGACACTGCTTCCGTGCCTCAGCCTCGGTCCCCGTGCCCCTTCGCCTTCATCCTCGCCTTCGCCTTCGCCCTGGCTCCCCCACCCCCACCCGCTCAGGGGCAGCGTCGGTTCCACCAACCACCAAGCTCACTCAACCACAACCAGACACCAATCAGGGCGCAGTCGTATTGGAAACGCCCGCCGTGGCGGTTCTCCCAGGCGATTGGCAGCACCTCCCTCGCCCCTATCTCCTACTTATGGTAAGACGCTTCATAAAAGTTGACACCTCCGACTTCACCCACCCCTCCCCGATCGCCGGTCGACTCCGGTCACGTGCCTTCACTCCCCTCCTCCTTCTCCTTCTCCTTCTCCTTCTCCGAGGTGAACGGCGGGACGAAGGGGGGCATTGGGCGTTCGGCACAGCCGCGTCTTAACGCGGGTCCTTGATCTTGTCTTCAGAAGCTGCTGCTATTGGCGGGGGCTGCGCCTGGCGGCTGATGTCGAGGCGCTGAACCCGCTGAGCTAGGATGCGCTGGCTCAGGCTCACGGTGCGGAGATCGGGATGGCCTGGCGAGATAGATGGCCTGGCCATGGGCGACGGCGCTCACGCAGTCCGATCGGTCACGCAGTCACGCAAGCCAGTCAAACAACGAATCGCAGAGTGCACATGAAAGGTCCCCACTATCCCCTCCTCACCGTCCTGGCGATCTTTGCCCTTGGCGTCGTCAGTGGCGTTCGATCAAGCGCGGCTGAGTTGGTCCATGCGCGAGACGGGTCCGGCGTCTACGGCTACAAAGACACCCCGAAGTTGCCCTGGTGCGACTACCTGGTGCACGACCCGGATCGGCCTAGTCCGAGGCGGGTCGACCCAGGCCCGGCGGGTCCGCCGGGAGCGGTTCCGGGAGACGCCCGGGTGCTCTTCGACGGCACCACGCTAGAGGCGTGGCAGCCCGGGGCGTGGCGTGCGGCGGACGGCCATTTGGTGGCTGGGGACGGGATGTTAACGACCAAGGCGAGCTTCGGCGATCTCCAACTTCACTTGGAGTGGCTGGCGCCTGCGGATTACCAGGGGCCGTGGTACAACCGAGGCAACAACGGCGTGCTGTTGATGGGAATGTATGAGATCCAGATCTTCGATTCCTACAACGAGAAGATCTACCCGGACGGGCAGGCGGCAGCGATCTACGGGCAGACCCCGCCGCGGGTGAATGTGACGCGTCCGCCTGGGCAGTGGCAGACGTTCGACATTCTGTTCACGGCCCCGAAGTTCGATGGGGACGAGTTGGTCGCGCCAGCGCGGGTCACGATGCTGCACAACGGGGTGCTGGTGCACTTGAATGAAGCGGTGCATGGCGAGACGGGCCACCGGATAGTGCCGCGGTACCAGCGGGGCCTGAGCCGGGGACCACTGGCGCTGGGCGGGCACGGGTGCGCGGTGCGCTTCCGGAACATCTGGGTACGCGAGCTTTGAGTGGGTCGCCATGAATCTGCCCTTTGTCCACCATCACCGGGTAACCTACGCTGAGTGCACGGTGGGAGACCACATCTACCACAGTCGTTACCTGGATTTGCTGGAGGCGGCGCGGGGCGAGTTTTTGCGGGCGGCGCAGGAACCGTTGCGGAAGTGGCAGGACCGGGGCTATGCCTTTCCGGTGATCGAGTGCCGGTTACGGTTCGAGCGGCCGGCACGCTACGACGATGTGTTAGCGCTCGAGGTGCGGTTATTTGGGCTCAAGGGGGTGCGGATGAACTTTGCCTACCGGATTCACAACCAACGCGCCGAGCGGATTCTCGAGGGGGAGACGTTTCATGTGTGTGCGGATCTGAGCGAGAAACCGAAGCGTTTGCCGGGGGAGCTGCTGAGCGCGCTCCAGGCTTGTGTTCAACCCGATTTCTGTCTAGGAGAGGCCCTATGAAGCCGCTGCACCCGATGAACCGCCGCACGTTCCTCCAGCTTTCAACGGCCGGCACCGCCTGGTCCGCTTTACAGTACCACCCGTTCACACTGGCCGCGGAAACGCCCCTGCGGGTCGGGCTGGTGGGGACCGGTTGGTACGGCAAGAGCAGTTTGTTTCGGCTGCTTCAGATCGAGCCGGTCGAGGTGATTTCGCTGTGCGACGTGGACCAGCGGATGCTGGCGGAGGCTGGGGAGATGGTGGCCGAGCGGCAGCGGTCGAAGCGGCGGCCGCGACTCTACGGCGATTTCCGGCGGATGTTGGCCGAGAAAGACCTGGACGTGGTGATGGTTTCCACGCCCGATCATTGGCACGCCTTGATCGCGCTGGCGGCGATGCAGGCCGGCGCGGATGTGTATCTCGAGAAGCCGACCGGGGTGGACGCGGTCGAGAGCCACGCCCTGCTGACGGCAGCGCGCAAGTATGGCCGGGTGGTGCAGGTGAACACGCAACGCCGGAGCACGCCGCATCTGTCTGAGGCCGTCGAGACGATCGTGCGCGCGGGCAAGCTCGGCAAGATCGGGTTGGTCGAGATGTGTTGTTACTGGCACATGCGCAACCGCGACACCCTCGCCACGGCGCCGGACACGGCACCGCCGGAACACCTGGACTACGAGATGTGGACGGGCCCGGCGCCGCTGCGGCCGTACTGCAAGATCGTGCATCCCCGGGGCTGGCGCGCCTTCATGGAGTACAGCAACGGGATCTTGGGGGACATGTGCGTGCACATGCTGGACATGGTGCGTTGGATGCTTGGGTTGGGCTGGCCGCAGCGGGTCGCATCGGCGGGGGGGATTCTCATGGACTCGTCCAGCCGGGCCAACATCACGGACACGCAGACGGCCACGTTCGATTTCGGCGATCTCCCGGTGCTCTGGCAACACCGGGCTTGGGGGGATATGCCCGACGCGAAGTATCCTTGGGCCGCGACGTTGTATGGGGACAAAGGCACGTTGAAGGCGAGTGTCTTCACGTACGATTTTGCGCCGCGGGGGTCGGGGGGCAAGGCGGCGCACGGCGAGGCGCTCCTGGAGTACGATCGGTACCCGGAAGACCGGACAGAGAAAGACCTCGAACGGCACTGCGCCGCGCCGATGCGGCGGCACTGGCGCAATTTTCTCGAGGCGCGTCGCACGCGCGGGCGGCCGGTGGCGGACATCGAGGAGGCCCACATTTCGAGTGTGTCGTGCATCTTAGCGAATCTCTCGCTCCAGCTCGGTCGGTCCCTGACCTGGGACCCGGCCACTCACACCTGCGTGGGCGATGCGGAGGCGAACCGGCTGCTGCGGCGCCCGTATCGCGCACCGTGGGTGCATCCGGAGCCGGGCACGGTATAAGTACAAGGGTTGGGTCAGGCGGTGGCGGTCACTGCCAACCCCAGCCGGCGAGTCGTTGGGCGTGGTCGAAGTTCAGGACGAGCTGGCCGTAGGGCCAGGCTTTGCGCGAGGCCCTGGAGGTATGGTTGATGTCGACGTACTGGGCGAAGGGCGTGTAGACCAGTGTGGCGTGTCCCGGTCCATAGAGCATCTGGTCGAACGTGGTGCGCACTTTGGTGTCGGGGGCCTCGGCTTGGGTCCCGCTGAGCAGGCAGGCGGAGGGGCTGCCGAGGAGGTTGGTGACCTCGAGGGGGGTCAGCCCGTGGCGGAGCGCCTGGCTGAGCGAGCGCAGTTTCTCCCACCGTTCACGGATGTCGTCGTTGATCCGGTTCTCGCGTTCGTAGGCGATGTCCTTCTGGCGCAGGGCTTCGGCGGCCTCAGGATCCAGCGAGAAGGCAGTCACCTCTGCGTTTGGATCATAGGTCTTGAGTTGGGCTGGCGCCGCGCTGGTGGCGGTCGTTGGGGGCGGTCGATTAGTCAAGGCCGCGGCGTGGTCTGGCAGACCGGGTTGCGGCGGCGCGGCCCCCGGGGTCGCGAGTGTCGGCTGGGTTGGTTGGGCCTCGGTGGGATTGGTCTCGCGCACGGGCCGAGGCCAGAGCCACCACAGCACCGCGGCGAGCGCCAGGGTGGCGAGTCCGGCGTAGATCTGGTTTGGTCTCATGATGGGCGCTTAAAAAAAAGTCCCTGCCCGGCCTTTCGGCTGGGCAGGGACGAAATGGGGGTGGGAGTTCGCCAGGCTCTCTTTCCCGGGCTGGCATTAGGCGCCGCAGTGGGCTGCCAGCTTCCCGACGCCATTCTCCAAGGCTGACGGAGTTATCGGCCTCATAGCAGGGCCGTCCGGAGCCTTGCGGCCGCCGGATTTCGAGTGAGGCCTCTAAGCTCGCTGCGGCTGATGGTTGCGCCACCGGCCCGCGAACCAAGTGGAGACATGTCTGTGATCGCTTACGCGTCTCCACGGCTTTGCGTCAGGTCGGCCACCGCGGTTAGCGGTGCGTTGGCCTGGCGCTACGGGTCTGACCTCTTACCTCTCAGGCTGCTTTGATTTCACAGGCCAGCGGTGCCGTTTGGAGCATCGCCGGCGGTTGGGAAGGTTTTCACGGGTGATGCCTTCGTCCCGTGTCCTTCGCGCAATAGGCCCTCTCGTTGTCTCGCCTTTCGGCGTCTTTAGTTCAGGCGGACCCCGCGTGTGGGTTACCGCCAGAGGTGTCTCTTGCGTGCTGGAACGCAGTAGCAGCCGTGTCCCCTCTGGGTCACTGCGATTCGCCCGGACCCGAAACCAGCCCGGGGTACTTGACTTGGCACGGAGGGGTTTCTCATCCCTCCTCGCCACACAGTCCCTAGCTCGCGTCGCTAGCGGTGCGCGAACACCGCCAGAGGAACTGGTGAATTTTGCCAGGCCCAAACGAACCGAGCGGTCCGCTGGCGCCAGGGGTCGAGCCTACCAGCCAGGTTCGACCTTTCCCCAGTCACCTGGGATTATCCTCGAGTCGACTGGCGACTAGCAGAATGGCGGTCGCCAGAAGCCTCTGTTCTTTCAAAGAACCGCGGTTAGGCTACGACACCGCCACGAAAAGTCAACAGTTTTTTTAGCCCAAATCCCTGTATACCAACATGATGTGAATACGGTGTGAATAACTCCACCGAGCAGGTCCCAGTCAAGGGTTTACGTCGTTGCCCGTAGGCCCTGCCCGCAGGGGCACGAGTCGGAGCGGGTCCGGCTAGGCCGCGGTTGGCTCGGGTGCAGGTGTGTTTTCTGCAACCACGGCCGCCGAAGCGGCGGCGGGCGTTTCCCGCACGGGATCGGCCGCCGGTGTTGGGGATGCGGCTGGGGGCGCCTCGGAGGCGGGCGTGGGTTTGGCTTTGGCTTTGGCGGTGGCTTTGCTCTGTTTGTTTTGGCGTCGGATGTAGGCGAGGCGGCGGCTCCGTTTTTGGGCTTTGTTGTACTGCTTGCTCATATGATTCTTTACAACCCGATAGCGATCCGTTTGTTTAGCGAAGTATGAAGTTGGGCATACGACGGTTCAACACCTATCTGGCGCTGGTGGGCGTGGCGTGTTTGGCGGTGGGCTGCGCTGGCTCGGGCAAGGGCAGTCGCCGGGCGGAGGCGAGCACGCTGCGGTTACACTTGGAGACCGACACGCCGCCGGGGGACAAGTCCGCCGTGGTGCCGGTCTACCGGGCGTCGCCGGTGCCGGTGCAGGTGACGAAGGCGCCGTTTCTGGACGAGGGCCATCTGATCGATGCGGCGGTGGTGGATGTGGTGGGGGGATTCGCTATTCAGGTGCGGTACGATTTCCATGGCACCTTGGCACTGCAAAACGCGACCACGGCCCACCGTGGTCGGCGGCTTGCGGTGCATACGATGTTTACGGAAGCGCGCTGGTTAGCCGCGCCGATCATGGCGACGCCGATCATGGACGGCGTTCTCACGTTCACGCCCGACGCCACGCGGGAGGAGGCCGAGCGCATCGTGCGCGGCCTCAACAACCTGGCCACCCGGTTGGGGAACCGGCCCAAGCCGGCGAAGACCAAAGCGGCCAAAGGCAAATCGTGAGGCGCATGGGGTGGGGTTGGATTGGGGCGCTAGCGCTTGCGGCGGGCGCGGTGGGGGAAGGGTTGGGCGAGACCTTCGTTTTGCCGACGGCGAATCGAGCCCTGTACGAGCCGGGGCAGGAAGACCGCTATTACGTGGGCACCGTGGGGCAGCCGTGGGTCACCGGGACCTTCGGTTGTGTGCGGACGCGTGGCCAGCAGTTCCACGAGGGTTTGGACATACGGTGTCTGGAGCGTGACGCGGCGGGTGAACCGGTGGATGCGGTGCGGGCGACGGCGGACGGGGAGGTGATGTACGCCAACCGGCGGGCGTCGCTTTCTAACTATGGCTGTTACGTGGTGGTGCGGCACCGGATCGAGGGCCTCGAGGTCTACTCGTTGTACGCGCATTTGCAGGACGTGCGCGACGGGCTAGCGGCGGGGTGGACGGTGCGGGCGGGGGAGGCGCTGGGGCGGTTGGGGCGGACGACCAACACGCGCGAGCCGATCTCGAAGGCGCGTGCGCATTTGCATTTCGAGTTGGGGCTACGAGCCAGCGATCGTTACGCGCAGTGGCACCAGCGGAACCGGCCCGACACTCGCAACGATCACGGCGAGTGGCACGGGCACAATTTGTTGGGGATGGACCCGGCGTGGATCCTCCTGGAGCAGGCGCGGCGGGGGAGCCATTTCAGCCTCTTGGAGTTTTTGCGGCGTCAGCCCGAGTTATGCCGGGTGCTGGTGCGGGGGGGCACCTTCGGCTGGGCGCAGCGGCACGCGGCCTTGGTGTTGCCGAACGCGCGCGCGGCGCGGGAGGGCACGGCGGGCTACGAGGTGGCGCTGGCCTTCAATGGCCTGCCGGTGCGAGTCACGCCCCGGGCGGCCTCCGAGGCGGACTTGAGCCGGCGGTTCCAGTTACTCGAGGTCAACGAGGGCGAGGCGCAGACGCGGCGGTGCCAGAGCCTGGTGGTCCGGCGCGACGGGCACTGGAGCTTGAGTGGCGCTGGGGAGAGGTTGCTGGACCTCCTGGCCTTCTGAGCGAGCGCGGGTTCGCAACTTCGCCCTGTCGCAACTTCGCCCTTGCGCCGGGGGCTCTCCCTTCTAAGCTGCCGGCCGACGTATGAACTATCGCATTTCGAAACAGGCCGCCTCACTCTCACCTTCTCTGACCTTGGCCATCGACGCCAAGGCCAAGCAGATGAAGGCCGACGGCCTTGACGTGGTCGGCTTTGGCGCTGGGGAGCCTGACTTCGACACGCCGCAGCACATCAAGGACGCAGCGGCCAAGGCGTTGGCCGAGGGCTTTACCAAGTACACTCCCTCGAGCGGCATTCCGGAGCTGCGGCAAGCGATTGCGGACAAGTTCAAGCGGGACAATGGTCTGAGCTACAAAGCTGCGCAGATCATCGTGTCCTGTGGCGGCAAGCATTCTTGCTACAACACGATCCTCGCCACGTGCCAGGCTGGCGACGAGGCGATCATCCCCGCTCCGTATTGGTTGAGCTATCCGGAGATGGTGAAGTTGGCGGGGGCGACGCCGGTGATTTTGCCGACGACCGACGCGACTGAGTTCAAAGTGACACCGGAGCAACTCCGCGCGGCGATCACCGAGCGCACGCGTTTGTTTGTGCTCAACTCGCCGAGCAACCCGACTGGCGGCCTGTACACGCCGTCGGAACTCAAGGCCCTGGGCGACGTGTGCGTCGAGAAGGGCGTGTTGGTGATGAGCGATGAGATCTACGAGAAGCTCGTCTACGACGGCGCGGAGCACGGCAGCGTGGCCCGTTTCTCGCCTGCCCATTATGAGCATACGATCGTGGTGCACGGTTTTGCGAAGGCCTACTCGATGACCGGTTGGCGCCTCGGCTATTTGGCGGCGCCGGAACCGATCGCCAAAGCGATCGACGCGATTCAGAGTCACAGCACCAGTAACCCGACCTCCTTTGCGCAAAAGGGGGCGGTGGCGGCGTTGACTGGGCCGCAGGACCATTTGGGCGTTTGGTTGGCGGAGTATTCCAAGCGACGCGCGTATGCGCATCAGCGGCTCAATGCGATGCCGGGCGTCTCCTGCGTGAATGCCAAGGGCGCCTTCTACCTCTTCCCCAACATCGGCCGGCTCGGGCTCAAGTCCACCGAGTTTTGCGCGCGCTTGCTCGATGAGGAGAAGGTGGCCGCGGTGCCCGGGGTGGCCTTTGGCGCGGACGACTACATCCGCATCAGCTACGCGACGAGCATGGCCAACATCCAAAAGGGGCTGGATCGCCTCGAGCAATTCGCGCGCCGGTTGGCCAAGTGACGGCGTCAGGCGCCTTGGGCCGCCGGCGATCTCGGCGGCGCCAGGGTCCAGGCCGGTTCGATGTCTGCGTCCCACGCGGTGCTAGGCGCTCCGGCTAGGAGTCGTTGTTCGGCGAGGATGCCGATCATCGCGGCGTTGTCGGTGCACAAGGAGGGCTGGGCGAGTTGGAGTCGGAGGCCGGCTTGGGCGCAGCCTTCGGCGAGGGCCTGACGCAGCGCGCGGTTGCAGGTGACGCCGCCGGCGGCGGTGACGCAAGGCAGGCCAAGGCGCAGGGCGGCGCGGAGGGACTTGGCGACCAGGACCTCGACGATCGCGGCTTGAATACTGGCGCAGAGATCGCGCCGCCCCGCGGGCTCGGCGACCGCCTGTGGCCGATCCCGCACGAGGTAGCGCACGGCGGTTTTCAGGCCGCTGAAGCTGAAGTCGTCGTTCGGCGCGTGGAGCAGCGGCCGGGGCAGCGCAAAGGCGGCGGGGTCGCCCCCCACGGCAAGGCGGTCGATTTCCGGCCCACCCGGATAGGGCAGACCGAGGAGTTTGGCGGTCTTGTCGAAACATTCGCCGGCGGCATCGTCGATCGTTGCGCCCAAGACCTGGTGTTGGGTGACGGAATCGACACGGACGAGCAAGGTATGGCCGCCGCTGACGATCAAGGCGATGTTGGGCTCGAAGGCTGAGAACGCAGCCTGGGGCGGCTGCCCGGCGATCCAAGGCGAATAAAGATGAGCCTCGTGGTGGTGGATGCCCAGGAAAGGGCGGTCCAGGGCGAAGGCCAAGCCTTGGGCTGCCTTGAGCCCGACCAACAGGGCGCTGGGCAGTCCCGGCCCGCGGGTGGCCGCGACGGCGTCGAGGTCGCCGGCGGCGATTTCAGCCGCTGCCAGCGCTCGCCGGACCAGGATCGGCAGGTTCCGCAAGTGCGCGCGCGTGGCGAGTTCGGGCACGACGCCGCCATACTCGGCGTGAAGTTGGATTTGGGAAGCGACCAGGTTGATTCGGACAACGCCAGCGGAGACGATCGCCACGCTGGTTTCGTCGCAAGACGTCTCGACGGCTAACACCGTCATGGGAGGTCCTAAGGGCGCGCCGGCGCGGCAGGGTGCAGCGGAGGGGCGTGCCTCATTTGGTGGCGACCTTGTCGGTGGGCTCGAGCCGGGCAGTCTGGGCGGTGGCGGGGCGGCGCTGGGTGTAGAGGGTAATGCCCTTGAGGAGGTCTAGGGCCCGTTCGAGTTGGAGATCGCGCGCGTGACGCACCCGCTCCTGGCGCTCGGGGTCGAGGCTCTCGATGTTGCCGCCGGCCCGCCGGAAATAGAGCGCTTCGGTCTCCTCGATGCTCATAGGCACGACGATGTCGGGGTTGATCCCCTTCTCGTGGATGGCGCGGTGGCTTGGGGTGTAGTACTTGGCGGTGGTCAGGCGCAGGGCGGCGCCGTCCTGGAGGGGAATGATGCTCTGCACGGAGCCCTTGCCGAAGGTCTGCTCGCCGATGATCACGGCCCGTTTGAGATCCTGGAGACAGCCGGCGACGATTTCCGAGGCGCTGGCGCTGCCGCCGTTGACCAAGACCACCAGGGGCAACTCGACGTGTGCCCCGCGGCCGGTCGAGCGGTATTCGTGTTTCTCCGAGGGATTGCGGCTTTCGGTCGAGACCACCAGGGTTCGCGGGGGGAGGAATTGCTCGGCGACTTTGGCGGCTTGGTCGAGCAAGCCGCCGGGGTTATCGCGCAGATCGAGGACCAGGCCCTGGAGGCCCTGGTTCACGAGTTTCTTGAGGGCTTGGGCCAGTTCGGTGGCAGTCTGCTCGCCGAATTGGTTCACCCGCACATAACCGATGCGGTCTTCCCCCAGGGGGAACTCGCGTTTCCCTTCGAGGTCGCGCACGGTGTCGACTTTGATATTCTCCCGCTTGAGGCGGTGATCTTTGACGGCGCCGGTGGAAGGGCGGAGGATGGTGAGGGTGACCTCGGTGCCCGGTTCGCCTCGGAGGCGTTTGACGGCGTCGGGCAGACTGATCTTCTCGGTGCTACGGCCTTCGATTTTGAGGATGCGATCGCCCGAGAGGATGCCGGCGCGGGAAGCGGGCGTATCGTCGATCGGCGCGATCACGGTCAGTTGGTCCTCGCGCAGTCCAACCTGAATTCCGATTCCGCCAAAGAAGCCCTCGGTGTCTTTCTTCAGGTCGTCGTACTTGGGCGGTTCGAGAAACTCACTGTGCGGGTCCAGGGTATTGAGCATCCCCTTGAGCGCCCCATAGATGAGGTCTTGGTAAGTGAGCGACGCGCCGTCCACATAATCCTGCCGCACTCGCTCGAGCACGAGCGAAAACATGCGCAGGTTCGTGTACACGTCGTTCTTATCGGCCGCTTCGGCCGATCGCAGGTAGCCCTGGGCCCCAAAGAACAGGTTCAGGGCAAGCACGGTCAGCAAGACCGAGTAAACGAATCGTCGCTTCATACCTCGAGCACCACGTCAACTGTCGCGCCAAAGTAATGGCGCTCTTGCCGCCTGGCAAGGCCCGGTTCGCGCCCTAGCGGGAGGCCCTCGGCTCGCCCTGCCCCTGCGCAGCCTGCGCCGCTGGCTCTTGGCCCAGCAGCAGTTCGACCCAGGGCAGGTCTGAAGGGTTGGTGACCTTTGGGTTGGGGCTCGGGCTTTCGACCAGGCGCACCGGTTGGCCGATTAACTCACAGGCAGCGGTGTCATCGGTGACCCGCAACCCACGCTCCCGCACCGCGGTCAGGGCGCGGCGAATCACCTCGACGCGGAAGGTCTGCGGCGTTTGCACGGCCCAGAGTCGGGCGCGGTCCAGGTGCCGAGTGACCCACGTAGCGTCTGCGGACTCCTTGATCGTGTCGGTGACGCGTTGGGCTGCCACGGCCGCGCCGGCCGCACGCGCCTCGGCGATGGTTGCCGCGAGCAGCTCCGGCGGACTGCACGGTCGCGCGCCGTCCTGGATAGCCACGACCTCGCACTGGGCGGACAAGGCCAGCAGACCGTTCCAGACCGAGTCCTGTCGTTCCGCGCCGCCGAGTGCGAGGCGATACGGTTTTCGGAACCTCCAACGGCTGGCCAAGGCGTGGAACGCCTCCTCCTGCCCAGCGCGGACGACCAAGACGACCTCGTCGAGGCAATCGGCCTGGTCGAGGCGTCCCCAGGTGTGCGCCACGACCGGCCGACCCGCCACTTCCAGAAACAGCTTGTCCACGCCTGGCCCCATGCGTTTGCCTTGGCCGGCGGCCACGATAATAGCGGCAGTCATGCGGGATCAGCTTGGCCCAGACCGGCCGTGCCGGCAACACTGCTCATCGCCCCACAATCTCTGTCGAATCCTTAGCCAACCCGTCCAGCCCCGTAGGGGCGACATGGTTGTAGACCGTGCGGACACCCAACCCGTCCAGCCCCGTAGGGGCGACATGGTTGTAGACCGTGCGGACACCCAGCCCGTCCAGCCCCGTAGGGGCGACATGGTTGTAGACCGTGCGGACACCCAACCCGTCCAGCCCCGTAGGGGCGACATGGTTGTAGACCGTGCGGACACCCAACCCGTCCAGCCCCGTAGGGGCGACATGGTTGTAGACCGTGCGGACACCCAGCCCGTCCAGCCCCGTAGGGCGACATGGTTGTAGACCGTGCTCCCCGATGATCGCAGTTTTGGTGTTGATTTCTCAACGAAGACGTATAGAAGCTGCATCAGTCTAAGCAGAAGGCCACTGACCGCTTCGCTGCGCCATGAAGATTGCCTTCAAGACCGGTGTCGACCTCTTCATCGCACTCGCCGGGTCTCTCACCAACGTCGAGCGCTGCACCGACGATGTGGCGTCCCAGATCCTGCAGGGTGGCGAGTCGGAGGCAGCGTTGGCGAGCTTGGTGGCTGCCAACGAGGAGAAGTCGGGAGCATTCGGAATCCTATAGACACCGTCCCAGCAGAACTAGAGCGCTGGTTGCGACCATGGCCAACACCTACACGCAAATCTACGTCCAGGTTGTGTTCGCCGTCGAAGCGCGGCAGAACCTGATCCGGCCGGAACATAAGGAAGAACTGCAGAGGTACATCACTGGGATCGTGACGGCCGAGGGGCAAAAACTCCTAGCCATTCATTGCATGCCCGATCACACCCACCTCCTAATTGGTCTCAAGCCGGACAAGGCCCTTTCGGACCTTGTAGGTGCGATCAAGAGCGGGTCCACGAATTTCATCAATCGTAACCAATGGGTGTTGGGCCGATTCAATTGGCAAGCGGGTTTTGGCGCCTTTTCATATTCCCATTCCCAACTGACCCCGGTCATTCGGTACATCCAGAACCAGGAACATCACCACGCCCGCAAATCGTTTCGCGAGGAATACGTGGACTTCCTTACGCGATTCAACGTGGCGCACGACGTTCGCTACCTGTTCAAGCCGGTGGAGGTGCAGGATCAATGATGTTCGCGCTGCTTGATCCACAAACATGCCGCCCCTACGGGGCTGGATGCGTTCGCCGACTGCACCGTCTACAAACATGCCGCCCCTACGGGGCTGGATGCGTTCGCCGACTGCACCG
>VHCO01000175.1 GCA_016871715.1 Verrucomicrobiota bacterium | reverse complement strand
CGCCCAGTTCATCCTGGGGCCCGAGCGCGTCGAGCACGCCGGCCGCGCATTCGCGCGCGATTTGATTGCCGTTGTTGAATTCCATGCCGTGCATGACCAGCGCCACGGCCCCGCTGGGCAACACCTTCTTGCTACTCAACTCCATCTCGACCGGCAGCGTGTCCTCGAGCGGCGTGCCCCGGTACCCGCCGGCCGCATAGGTCTGGTCGCCTCCCACACACACCAGGCCAATGCCGAAGTCCCGCACGGCGCTTTCGAGCAACCGCATCATGGTGTCGCCGAGGTCGCCGGCGGCGATGTTGCTCAGGAAAATGGCGTCGTAGCTTTGCAGCTCGGCCAGCGTGCTCGGAAAACCGGCCAAGTCCGTCAACCGCACATCGAGTCGGGAGGCCTGGAGGGCGCCAGCCAACGGCCGGTCCTGCGCCGGATCGTTCGAGACGATCAGCAGGCGCGGGTCGCCCCGGACGCTGGCGAAGCTACTGGCGCGATTGTTCTGCGGCACCAGATCGCCTCCAGCCTCGAGTTGGACGTCGTAGCTGTAGAAGCCCGCCTCGGTGAGGGTTTGGGGGAAGGTAAACAGGTTCTTGCCGGCGCTGAGCTGGACCGGTTGCTCGCCTAGAAACTGGTCGTTGCGGAACAACCGCACCGTGGCGCGCCGGTCCTGGTCGGCCTGGGCGAAGATTTTGACCTCGAAGGTCTGCCCTTTCTTGAGGGCGGCCGGGACACTGAGTTTCTGCACCGACACATCGCCACCCCGGGCGACCCCCAGGGGAATCACGTCCACGGTCACGCCCAGCGCGCGGGCGGCCGCCACGGCGCCCAAGGCGTCTCCCACGTTCTCGTTACCGTCCGAGAGCAACACCAGACGTTTCTGGCCGGTCTCGGGAAACGCGGCGGTGCCCAAGCGCACCGCGCTGGCCAAGTCGCTGCGGTCGGTGCCGATGACGGCGTGGATCTTGGGGATCTCGACCTTGAGATTGGGCGTCGTCTCGATGCTGGCGCCGTTGCCGAACACGACCAAGCCGCCCCGATCCACCGGTTTCTTGAGGGCGGAGACTTGGTTGATGTACTCGCGCCCGGTCTCTTGCTGGGTCGAAGGCACGCTGTCGGAGCGGTCCAGCAGGAAGAAGACGTTCATGCCCTCGAGCGGTTTGCGCCACTGAAGACCCGCGATGCCGAGCACCAGCGCCAGGGCGATCGCCAAGCGGAGCCCGAGCGCAATCCACCGGCGCCACGGCCCGGTCTGGACGTCCGACTTCCACGCCAACCACACCACCCACGCCACCACCGGCGGCGCGAGCGTTAACCAGGCGGGATTGGTGAACTGGAAGTTCATGTCAGCGGGCGACGGACCAGCTTCTGCACGCGGTGATTGCCGCCATCGGCCACATAGAGATTGCCCGCCGAGTCCAACGCGATGCTCCACGGATTGCTGAACTGCCCGGGGCCTGCCCCCGGCCCGCCAATCGTCTCGAGCGGCTGGTGCGCCCCATCGAAGACTTGGATCCGACTATTGCCAAACTCGCAAACAAACTGGTTCCCCACCCGGTCCACGCGCACATCGTAAGGGTAACTCAGCTCCCCTGCCCCGCTCCCCGCTCGACCATAGGCGCCCAGCCACTGCCCCTCCGGACTGAACACTTGCACTCGATGATTACACGAGTCAGCCACGAACAACCGCCCGAACCCGTCCAACCCGAGCCCCTCGGGTCGGTTGAACTCGCCCGGACCGCTGCCGAACCGGCCGAACGCCCGCAACGATCGAGTGCCGTCGGCGTCGAACTGCTGGACGCGCTCGGCGGCGCCGTACTCGCTCACCCACACGCGACCGCTGGGGGCAAAGGCCACCGCCCGCGGAAACACAACCTGGCCGGTGTTGGTGCCGCGCTCGCCCCATTGGCGGGCCAGTCGGCCGTCGGTGGTGAAATGATTCACCCGCGCATAGTGCGGTTCCACGACAACCACGTGACCGGCGGGATCCAAGCCCATTCCCTTGGGCCGGCCCAACTCGGTCTGGGGCATCTGCCACGAGAGCAAATACGCGCCCGTAGGACTGAATTTTTGGACCCGACCCGTCATGTCGACCACGTACAAGTTGTCGTCAGCATCCACGGCGACCGAGCGCGGTTTAACGAACTGACCCGCTCCATTGCCGCGGGCGCCGATCACCTCGGCGTGGCTAAAGAAACGGCTCTGCAGCTCCGCCCCTCGATCGGGCGCCGGCGCGCATCCGGTTGCCCATCCGATCGCCAGCAAGGACAGGGCCACCGAACGCACGCTGAGCCGAGCGAACCAGCGGGCCAGGCCCCAGGCCAAGAGCGGCACGACGGCCAAGCCGAGCAGGAGCAGGCACAACGCGTTCACTTGGGTGTTATGGCCGTAGTGCAACAGGTTGAAGATGCGCAAGGCGAGGGTTTCCCCTCCCGGCGGCACAATCAAGATCAAGGTCTCGACCTCCCAGAGACAAAGCAAATAGACCACGTAGGCAACGGCGGCCAGCGTCGGCCACATCTGCGGCCCGTGCACATGCCGGAACAACTGCCATCCCGAGGCCCCGTCGAGGCGCGCTGCCTCCGTCAGCGCCGGATCCACACCGCGCCGCGCCCACGCGGCGCCGTGCCAACCCAGCGCCAGGTACCGCAACGTCAGGGCCAACACCAGCACGGCCGTGCTCTGGTAGACGGCGTCCAGGATCGGCCGGTTCAACCCGTAGATGAGCCCCATACCCAACAACACGCCCGGCGCGAACAGCAACAACCAGAGCAAGACCGCGCCGCGCCAGCGCCAACCCACCACGCCACACAGCACCGTGAGCGCCGCCGCCAGCAGCGCCACCCAGGCCGACGTGAGGATCGCGCTCTGCCCCGCGCCGAACGCACCCGGCAACTCGCGCCAACTGCCCCGCGCCAACAACACCTGCCCGAGCGGCGCCAGCACCGACAAACCCAGTGCCAGCCCGGCAGCCAGGCTCGCCGGCAGCCACAGGTGCCAGCCGAGTTGTCGGCGCCACAAGGCGGGCGGCGTTGCCCCCTCGAGGTGGGGCCAGGCGATCGGTTGGCGCCGCAGCCAGAGCAAGAGCGCCAACGGCGCCAGCACCAGCGGCAGACTCAGCGCGAGCACCGCGCCGTAATCGAACGTGGTGCTGAAGCGGAACCAGAGTTCAGCGGGGAAGACCTTGACCTGGAGAAGGGCGGGCACGGCGAAATGGTTCAGCGCCAGCACAAACACCAGCACGACCGCTTGTCCCAACGCCGGCGCCGCTGCGGGCAGCAGCAGCCAACGCACGGCACCCCATCCTTGCAGGGCCGGGTCGCTCTCGTACTGGGCCGGCTCGATTCGTTGCCACGCGCCCAACACCAAGAACATGACCACCGGCCACAACATCAACCCGAGCAACCACACGGTGCCGCCCAGCGAATAGAGGTTCAGAGGCAGCCAACGGCGCAACCAACCGGTCTGGCCTAACCAGCTCAGCCAACTGTTCGTGACCAAGAACGGCGGCATCGCCAAAGCTACCGCCGCCATACCCAGCACCAGGCCGCGCCAGCCCGGGCTTAGGCCAGCCACCGCTGCGGCAACCACCAGCCCAAGCCCGGCGGCCAGCAGCGTCACCAGACCGCTGACCACAAGACTGTTCAGCAGCAACGCCCAGTTCATCTTAGGAAAAGCTGCCCCAACCGGTCCATTCCCACCTCCAACTGCGCCAAAAGGCCTGCCCAATCCGGCGCCAGCGTCCGTGTCGACATCGCCGCCACCTCCACTCCCTCGAGTGCCCCCACCTCGACCAACCGTCCCACGTTCGCCGGTGCCTGCAGAAACTCGAATAACCTCTGCGCCGCCTCCGGATGCGGCCCCCCACGCACCACGCCCACCGTGTTCGGGATCAGCAGAGATTCCTCCTCGCTCAGCGCGAGGGCGACCACCGGCGCCTGCTCCCGTTGCACCGCCACGATGTCGTCAGAGTCCGTCAACCCAACCCAGGCCTCGCCGCGGGCTACCAACCGCGCCACCACCGAATTGCCGTCCACGACGAAGGGTCGATTGGCCACCAGCGCCCGACACCACATCTCCCACGCCGGCTCGCCCCAATGCTGGCGCAGGGCGAGGAAATGGGTGGCGGTCGTCCCGAACAGGGGGTAGGCCAGCGCCACTCGCCCCTGCCAAGTGCGGTTGGTGAGTTCGCGCAGCGACTGCGGCGCTTGGGCTAGGGGCAGGCAATTCGTGTTCACGACGATGCGTCGGCTCCGATACCCCAGTGCCGCCCAGCCGTTGGTGGCACGAAACACGTCCTGCGCCGCGAGTTGCCGCGTGCGCAGCTCTTCGTTGCCCCAGAACACGTCGCATTGCGGTCGGGCGCGCTCCGCCAGCAACCGGTTCGCCAACCCCACTGTCTTGACCGCTTCACTGTCGAATACCGGCCGCACGCGGATGCCGGTCGCGCGGGTGAACTCGGCCAGAATCGGTTCGGCATAAACCTGGTCTTGAGCACAGTAGACGATCACTCGTTGACCGCGGCTCTTGAGCTTGCCCAACAGCGGCACGCAAACGACCGCGCCAACGCAGGCGAGAACCAGCAGCAAGATCGGCCATGAAGAGCTGCTCCCGTGGATGAGCCAGTCCCAACAGCACCGGTCTTTCTTCCCTTTCCGCTCGTTATTCATGTCCAGTGCTCGAGTGGAGCCTCGCACCGCTCGCTCTTGGCGTCGCACCACACTGGCGTTCGCCCCCTCGCCCACGATCACGATCCCATGCCCCGCGGCCGAGATCAGCGGCACTCGCCAGAGTGCCGCTACGCACACGCGCCCTATGCTCCCTGCTCCGCGCTCCTTTCATGCCGTCCGCTTGTGGTAGTACCACCACTCGAAGAGGAGCAGCAGCAGCCCCAAGGCGGCAATCCACCGCCAGATCTCGAGGTTCGCCTCGCGAACCGCGGTCGCCTGAACGCGCGCGTACTTGCCGAAGCGCAACTCAGTCTTGGGGGTGGTATCGGTCTCGGCGGCCTCGAGGAGGTTCACGCAAAAGCTGAGCCGGTTGGTGCCCGCCTCGAGTTGGTAGAGTCCCCGCTGGGAAGTATCGCCAAAGACCAACTCTCGCGCGCTCGCATCGATGCGCACCGGCTGCTGCTGGCCGTCGGGCAGGCGCACGGTCGCGTTGGTGACGGGACTGCTCAGGCTAAGCCGGAAGGGGCTCCCGGCCTGGACCTGGAGCTGCGCGGCGTTGGCCGTCGCGGGGTTGAGCCAATCCACCACGTTAGCCATGAAGATCGGGAAGGAGACCCGCAACGGCCACGTGCTTTGGAGCATGTCGAAGGCCAGCCAGACTACCCGTTGGCGGCCCAGTTCACCCGCCACAATCAGGGGCGCTTGCGGCGAATCCGCCAGCGACACCCCCCAAGCCGGAGGCTTGACCGCCAAGGCTTGCGCGATTTGGACATTGTCGAAATTGACGAAGCGCAACAGGGGATGGGTGTTGCGCCAATCCACAATCTGCGGCGCATCGAGACTGCCCACGCCCTCGAGCCAGTTGGTCTGGGCGCTGCGAATGGCCAGCAGGTTCCCCGCGGCTGGCCACACCGTGGGCAGCACGTCGTCCAACACCGTCAAATCGTACTCGACGGGCTCCGCCACCAGATCGTTCATGACCGTGACCTGCGCCCCGGGGGCGGCGCCCAGGGCCTTCTCGAGGTACCGATTCCCACGGGTGACCAAGAGCACGCGCGCCGGTTGCGGCAGCAGACTGATCACCGAAGCCTCGTTATCGGCCGCCATATCGTCCGGCGTCGTCAATCGCAAGGTGAACACCCCATCGGCGGCTTGCGCCGCCGCAAACACCTGCGGCGACACCTCCCGTGGCCCGAGGGCCAGTGCCCGCGTGTCCACCAACTGACCATCCAGCAGCAGCTCGACCTGGGCCTGGACCGCGTTCGACGACGCATTGGCAATCCCGGCGAAGATCGCGCGGCGCGCCGGATCCTCCGGGTGCGACCGCGCGTCGAGCGTCACAATCCCAACGTTCTGGGCGCGCTGTCCCAACCGGTGAAACACCACGTTCAGTCCTTCATGCTCGAACTCAGTCAGGTCCGGCGTCGCGCCGTCGCTGTAGAGGTGGATCTCGCCGCCCACACGGTCCTTCACCAGCGGTTGGGCCAGTTTGAGGGCCTCGACCAACCGCGTGGGCGCGTCGGTCACCGCGCACCCCTGCAGGGCGCGGCGCAGGGCGGCCTTGTTGCTAGTCGGCGATTGTTTGACCTCCGTATGGCCCGCCACCAGCAACACCACCATCTGATCGCTGTCGTGCAGGCTATCGACCAAGGCGAGCGCCTGGCGCCGTGCCTGCTCGAAGCGCGAGGGCGTTTCGTCCGTGCTCTGCATCGAAGCGGAGGCGTCGAGAATGGCCACCACCAGTCGACCGCCGCGCGCTTCGCCGGCGAAGTAAGGCCGGGCCAGGGCCAGGATCACCAGGATCAACAACAGAAGCTGGAGAATCAGCAGCCAATTATGCCGCAGTTTCTGGAACGGCGCGCTCGCCTGCGTCTCGGCCAAGAACTTCTGCCACAGCAGCGTGCTCGAGACCAACCTCACCACCCGCTTGCGCTTGAGCAGATAAAACAGCACCACCACAGGCAACGTGGCCGCAAACGCGAGCGCGGTCGGGGCGAGGAAGTTCATCCCAGAACCTCCGCCGCCCGCAGTTGCTTCAGCAGGAGCGCCTCGAGTTGAGTCGCCGAGCTAGCCAGGAAGTAATTCATGCCGTGCGCCGCGCAGTACTCGCGTAATCGTTGGCAAAAACCCTGCACCGTCTTCCGATAGGCCGCCAACCGGTACCGCCCAAAGGTCACCTCCTGCTGCCTCCCCGTCTCCGAGTCCACCAACCGCAGGTCGCCATACGTGGTCGGCTCCAATTCCTCCGGCGCCAGCACCTGCACGACATCGACCTGGAATCCGCGTCCAGCCAGGGCCGACAAACCCGCCTCGTAGCCCGCTGGATCCAGAAAGTCGCTCAGCACCACCGCCAAACCCGTCGCGCGCGCCTCGAGCGCCCCGCGGCGCAACGTCTCGTTGAGTTGTGCCGGCCCCCGCGCCGTCAACCGGCTCAGGTCCTCCAACAGCCGCAGCGCCGACTTCCGTCCCCGCACCGACCGCAGCGCGCTCCGCGCCACGGCCTCATCCGCGTTGTCCGGAAACGCCAGGACCGTCACCCGGTCGAAGCCGCATAAGGCCACGTAGCTCACCGCCGCCGCCACTTGACGGGCGAAGTCGAACTTGGTCGGCTCGCCAAACGTCATCGACTCGCTTGCATCGAGAAACACCCGCACCGGCAACTCCCGCTCCTCCTCGTACAGCTTCAGAAACAACCGGTCCAACCGACCGAACAGGTTCCAGTCGAGGTACCGTAAATCGTCCCCCGCCGCATAATTGCGGTAGTCGGCAAACTCGACCGAGTGCCCTCGGGCCCGGCTGCGGCGCTCGCCTCGCACGGCGCTCTTGGCGCGGCGGGCGGCCAGCAACTGGAATTGCTCGAGGCGGCGGAGCAACTCCGGACTAAGCAGCGTAGCGGGCATGGCGGCGGCGGCCGGCGGTCACCAGGCAATCGCCCGGCTAGACCGCGACTACCTGAGCTTCGCGCGGCACCTCGCGCAGCACCTGCTCGACGATGTGATCCGTCGTGACGCCTTCGGCCTCGCCTTCGAAGTTGAGAATCAACCGGTGCCGCAAGGCGGGCGCTGCAATCGCGTGGAGATCGTCGAAACTCACGTTGAATCGGCCTTCCGCCAAGGCGCGCACTTTGCCGCCCAGAATCAGCGCCTGCGCCCCGCGCGGGCTGCTGCCGTAGCGCAGAAACTGGTTGGCGATGGGCAAGGCCGTCTCGGTCTTCGGATGCGTGGCCAACACCAAGCGCACCGCGTAATCCTTCACGTGCGTCGCCACCGGCACCTGCCGCACCAACTGCTGCAGCTCGATCAAGGTCTCCCGCGTCACCACCCGCGCCAACTCCGCCTGCGCCGTCTCCGTGGTGCGGTTGAGCACTTCGTTCAATTCCCCTGCCGTCGGGTAACCCACCAGCAACTTGAAGAAGAACCGGTCCAGTTGCGCCTCCGGCAGCGGGTAGGTGCCCTCCTGATCGATCGGGTTCTGCGTCGCCAACACAAAAAACGGCTCCGCCAACCGCCGCATCTCGCCCCCCGCCGTGACGCTGTGCTCTTGCATGGCCTCGAGCAGGGCCGACTGCGTCTTCGGCGTGGCGCGGTTGATTTCATCGGCCAGAATCAGGTGCGCGAAGATCGGGCCCTTCTGGAACTCGAAGGCGCGCCGGCCCTCGGGCGTTTCCATCACCAGATTCGTCCCCAAGATGTCGGCCGGCATCAGGTCGGGCGTAAACTGGATCCGGCTGAACGACAAATCCAGCACCGCGCCAAGCGTGCGCACCAGCAGCGTCTTGCCCAACCCAGGCACCCCCTCCAACAGGACATGCCCACCCGCCAGCAGCGCCGCCAGCGTGCTGTCCACCACCGCTTCGTGGCCCACAATCACTTTGCCGATCTCCGCCCGCAGCGCCCCGTAGGTCTGCCGGAAGAGCCCAATCTGTTCGTCGGTGTTCATGCCCAACCTGATTGACCGGTTCACCTGATATGCCACATCTTCGTCGCCCCACCCTCATTCCTTGAGATCGTCAAAGTACCCTTTCACCGCCCCCTGGTACGCCCGCGGCACCTGATCCTGGCTCAAGGCCGCCTGCGCCTCGCTCTGCGCCGCAGTTACCGCCTGCTGCACCGCCACCGTGCTTTCCCCCTTAATGCTCACCCCCTTGAGCGTGATGCTGGGCATCGGCCCACCCGGATTGAATTGACCCCGAACCTTGGTCGGCACCAAGCCCTCCGGCACCTCGCCCTCCCCGCGGTCGCTATGGCCGCGAGGGTCCATGTCGGGCCGTTCAATACCCGAGTTGTCCCACAAACCGGTGTTCTCCGGCGGTTCAATCCAACCCGTCTCCTCGGCCCACGTCCCCACGCCGCGACCCGGTTTGCCGCCGGGCTTGAAACCGGGCTGGCCCTGGCCTTGGCCCCAGTTCACGCCGTTGCCCACACAAAGCTGCGCGCGTTTGAGGGCCTCGAGCGAGCTCTGCAGATCCTTGGCATCGGCCAATTGCTGCATCAAGTTCTCGAGCTCCTTCGCCGCCTCCGCCAGGGACTGAGCCGCCTGCGGCTGCCGCCCAGCCTGCATCTGGCGCAGCGCCTCCTTGAGGTGCTCCGGCACCTTGCCATACGGCGCGGCAGGGGGAATCGCCTGGCTAACCTCTTGCATGATCTTGTCCAACTGCTCAACCGACAGTTGCCCCGACTGGAGCTGGTTGGCCATTTGTCGGAGCGTCTGGCGGGCAGCCTCGGCCTGACCGCTCTTGAGCTGTTCGGCCAAGTCTTTGCCGAGTTTCTCGGCCGCTGCCTGCATCTGTTCGAGGGCCTTGGCCATCTCGAGCAGCTTCTCCAAGTCCTGCGCCGCCACCTCGAGGTCCTTGAGCATCCGATCGATCTGCCCGGCGTCCAGCGCCGCTAACGCCTGCTCGAGGCTGGGTAGGACCGCCCCCATCTCGGCCGCTTGCTGGGCCAGACTCGAAAGCGCCTTGGCAAGCTGCTGCCGCTGCGCCGCGCTGCCGGGGCTGTTCTGACCCGCCATGTTCGCCGCCGCCCGCTGCGCCTGCTCGAGTTCGCGCTGTAACTTGTCCAGGGCATCGCTGCGGCCTTCCTTGCTCCCCAACGCCTGCTGCAACTCGGCCATGCGCCGCTCCAACGCCTCCGCGCTGCCTGGCAGGTTCTGGCCCAGCGATCGCGCCGCTCGCTCCATCGACCGTAGCGCCGGTTGACTCGCCAACTCCCGCGCCTGATCTTCCACTTGCTTGGTCACCTGGGCCAGGTCACGCAGCGCCTCCGGCCGCACCGGCGGGGTTTGGGCCAGTTGTCGGCCTAACTCACCCACCGATTCGAGGGCCTCGCGGGTCTGGCTTAAGGCGGGATCGCGGCGCTCGAGCTGCCGCCGGGTCAACTCCGCTAACTGCCGTCCCGCTTCGCGAATGATCTCCCGATCCCGCTGCCGCTCCCGGAAGGCCTGGCTGCGGTACTCCGGCACGAAACCCAAGCCCGCCCCCAACGCCAAAACCAACAACACCCAGCGACTGACCTGCGGTAGCCGGAAGGGCAACAACCGTCGTAAGTCCACCGCCCCAAGATGCCCCGCCGCGTCCGCCAGCAGCAACTCGCGCCAGCGACCGGCCCGCTCGTTCCGGCTCAGCTCGAGCGCGGTGCTCAGCCGCTCCTGGAGCGCCTGCTCGCGATCGACCCACCGGGCCGTCTCGGACAGCCGGTCCCGACGCCAGAACCCAATCACCCAGGCCCCAACCACCACCGTCATCGCCACCCCGCCCGCCACCCCCAGAGCGCCCAGCGGCAAGGGCAACAATTTGTACACACCCAGCACCACCAACCACAGCAACCCAGCCGCCAGCAACCCTTGCCACAACCAACGCCAAGCCCGCTGCCAACGCCGCCGGCGCCCCGCCTGGCGGAGGGTCGATTCGATGCGCTGGATCTCGCTCATAATCCTGACCTAACCTGCTGTCTGACCCCCTGCTTTGGCGAGCCAAATCTCGGAGCCCAACCCGTTCTCATTGCCTCTCGTATTCGCCCTTGCTCACCCGCTTCAATACGGTAAAACCAGCCTTCTTCGCATCCGTCACCGACACCGGCTTCAAGAGCTTCGGCGTGCTGAAACCGCTCAGAACTCGACGCACCGGCTTCTGGCACGCCGGACACTGCGTCAGCGCCGGCGCAGTCAACGGTCGCCGCAGAGTGAACCGCCCCCCGCAGACCACGCACTCGCCATCGCAAAGCTCGTATTCGTAAAGCGGCATCGCCAGCCCTCAGGTTACTTGATCACTTTGACCGCGCGCGCCGGTGCGGGTCTCAGGCTCTCGAACAAGCCCTGCACCACCCGCGGCGAAAGCGCGTATGTCGCCACGCGCCCCGCTCGAGCAATGTTGAGCCCGATCGCCTTCCCATCCACATTCACCAACGGACCGCCACACAACCACGGCGGCAACACCGTGTCGTGCTGCAACACCGACTCGAATCCCTCCGCCCGCGTGCTCACCTCGCCCCCCATCCGCCGCGAGCGCCCCCGCGACAACCCGGCGCCAAAAGGGTCCGTGCTCACCGAACTGAGCCGCACCTCCCGCTCGAATTCGTCCGCCCCGCGTTGGATGCGCACCCGGACCGTCTGGCCGGCGCGGAACTCGCGCAGGACCTCCACCACTTGTTCCCGCTCGGCAACCGCCATCTCGTTGACGGCCAAAATCACATCCCCAGGCTGCAGTCCGGCATGCTCCGCCCCATAGCCCGACAGCAACTCGCCCACCTTCGGCTGCGTCGTGCTCAGGTCGAACTGGAAACCCAACAAAGCGCGCTGGGCTCGAATCGGCCGCGCCGGCGCGCTGACAATCCCGATCGCATGCGGCGTCGTCTCGATTCCGGGTGTGATGGCCCATTGCCCCACCTTCGCCTCCCCGCTCACCCAAGCCATCGGGCGCAACCCCTCCGCCTGCACCCGCACCAACGCCACATCCTCGCTCTCATCCGCGGCCACCCACTCCGCCTCGACCTCGCGCCCCCCCGCCAACCAACAGGTCAGTTTGCCCGGCCGAATCTCGCTGGCCTTCGTCAGGACCAAACCCCGGCTGTCCATCACCGTGCCCAGAGCCACCGTCAGGCCGTCCACCTGCAGCTTGACGATCGAGTGCCGCGTCGCCGCCGACACCGAGGTCAGAGCCGCGAGCGTCCCCTCTCCACTGCGGAAGTGCTGCCGCGCCAACACCGCCGCGTCCTGCGCCATCCCCGACAATGCCCACACGCCCAACCCCAGAGCCCACAACCTGCCCGCCCAACCCCTCGCGAAGCCCACCCGCCCCAGTCCGCCGTTCAACTTAGCCCTCATGACTTGCTCCGCTCCGTGCCCAGCCTCACCGCGAGCACTAAGGTCTGATCCCCACGTTTCACCTCGACCTCCAGCGTCTCCCCAGGCCGCGACTCCGCCACCCAACGCCGAAATGACGCCGACACCAAGATCTCGCGGCCATTGACCTTGACCACAATGTCGCCCACCTGCAGACCCGCCAGCGACGCCGGACTGTCGGCCTCGACCGCCTCCAAGCGGCAGCCCGACGTCCCGTCCGCGCCCGTCGCGCCCAAATAGGCGCGCGCCACCGGCGCGGCGACCGGCGATTCGTCCGCTGTCACCAGTTGGTCCCACACCTCGTAGTACTTCGTAATCGGCAGGTGAAAATTCTCGGTCGTCGAACTGCTGATGTAGCTGTGAATGCCCAACACCCGGCCGTGCATGTCCAGCAACGGCCCACCCGAATCGCCCGCCGTGATCGCGCAATCCGTCCGCAGCGCACCCGTCCCCAGCCCAATCAGACGCCCCAACCGCACCACCAACGAGCGCCGCGGATCGAACCCGCCCGGATGCCCCAGCGCCACCACCCAATCCCCTACCCGCGCCGTGTCCAGATCCCCAATCTCGAGGTGCGGCCATGAGCCGCGGCGATCCGTAATCTGTACCAGCCCGGCATCCGCCTCCGCATTCAACCCCAGACTCTTGCCCCGCGCCCGGCTCCCGTCCGGAAACGTCAGACCCACGTCCCGGTCCGACTCCCCGCACACATGCGCCGCCGTCAAGACCAACCCGTCCGCCGATATCACCACCCCGCTGCCGCTGCGCTCCCCAACCTCCAGCGCCACCGTAGCGGCCGACACCCGCGCCAACAAAGCCGTCAGATGTCGCTCGATAGCCTTCAGATCGGAAATCGACGTGGGCGTCCCCTTGCGAAATGCCGTCGGCAGAACGCGTGGCTTCGCCGCCCCCCGCTCAGCCAACCCCACCCGCTCGAGCGCCGCCTCACGCCCACGCGCCACAGCCGCCGGACCTGCCCCCCGCCTCGCCGCTGGGGCAACCTCCACCGCCCCCGCCGCAGACTCGCCAGGCCGTTCCGCCGCCCAGCCCAAACCAATCCAAAGACCCATTAAGACCCAACCCACAGGTCGAGCCCAACGTACCCAGTTTGCGCACTTCAGCATCGCCTTCGTCCCTTACCGCCAACCAACCCGAACCTCGATCCCAGGCGCCTACCCAGGCGCCGCCGCTAATCCGCGCCCAATCTAGTACGAGTCCGAACAAACCGCCAGCACCGCGGCGACCCGAACGCCTAAAGCCCTCGTTCACCCCACCGGGGCAGCCGTTGACCGCCGTGCGACTCCCCAGTAGGGTCTGCGCGTGAATGCGCGCCTCTCCCATTCCCACCGCTCCCGCAGCGCGCGGTCAGCCGACCGCTTGCTCACCGCCACGTTGGACTCGCCGCTGGGCCCGCTCACGGCCGCCGCCACCCGCGCCAACCTCTGCTGGCTCAGCTTCGCCATCGGCGCGACTCTCGAACAGGAATTGGCCCGGCTCGAGCAACACTTCAGCCAGCCTTGCCAACCCGGGTCCCATCCCCTGCTCCGCCAAACCCAGCGCGAACTCGACCGCTACTTCACCGGCCGTTTGCGCGCCTTCTCCATCCCCGTCCTGACCCGCGGCACCGCCTTCCAGCAACGGGTGTGGGACCAACTGCAACGTATCCCCTACGGTCACACCCTGGGCTACGCCGACCTCGCCCGCCGCGCTGGCAAGCCCCAAGCGCAGCGTGCGGTCGGCCAAGCCAACGGCCGCAACCCCATCGTCATCCTTATCCCCTGCCACCGCGTCGTCAGCCGGACCGACGGCCTCGGCGGGTACAGCGCGGGCCTGTGGCGCAAACGCTGGCTGCTCGATCTGGAGCGAAACGGCCAGCCGCCCTCCCCTCCCCTGACCTGATGGCCGAGCGCCCGTGTGGACAAGCCAGGAACACAACGCGGGATTGCTTACGCGATGGTCGCCTACTTGCTGTGGGGCTCGCTCCCGGTCTACTGGAAGGCCCTCCAACACCTGCCGGCCATCCAAATCCTGGCGCATCGCGTCTTCTGGTCGTTCCTCTTCCTGCTCCTGCTGGTCGTGCTCCGCCGCCACGGGACCGCCCTCAGATCGGGCATCGCCAACCCGCGTGTGCGCCGCTTGTGCGCTACCTCCGCCGCTCTGGTGACTCTAAACTGGCTCACCTACATCTGGGCCGTCAACGCCGGGCGAATCGTCGAAACGAGCCTGGGCTACTACATCAATCCCCTGGTCAGCGTCCTGCTCGGTGTCCTCTTCCTCCGCGAACGGTTGCGTCCCCTGCAATGGGGAGCCGTCGCGCTCGCCGGTTCAGGGGTGCTGTACCTAACCCTCCAACAAGGCGGCCCGCCCTGGATCGCCCTCGTCCTGGCGGCCTCGTTCGGCTTGTACGGCCTGGTCAAGAAGACCGTCCCCATCGAACCCCTCGCTGGCCTGGCCTGCGAAACCGGCCTGGTAGCCCTCCCAGCCTTGATCTACCTCGCCTTCCTCGAAGGCTCGGACCAGGCCGCCTTCGGCCACGCAGGCTGGGCCACCACCGCCTTGCTCGCCTGCTCCGGTCTGGTCACCGCGATGCCGCTGCTGCTCTTTGCCGCCGCCGCCCGCCAAATTAGCCTGACGACCGTCGGCCTGCTCCAGTACATCGCCCCTACTTGCGCCCTGCTCCTCGGGGTCTGGATCTACCACGAACCCTTCACCCGCACCCGCCTCGTGGGATTCAGCCTCATCTGGCTGGCGCTCGCAGTGTATTGGGTCGAGGGAACCCTCAAACTCCACGCGCTCCGACGCCGCCACCTCGCCGACCTCCCCCGCGCAACCCGCGCCGCCGCCCCGCCAGCCCCCCCCTTCAGCGGCCGCCCGTAATGAAGTAGTAGAAACGCGGCCAATGCCGCCGCAACTTGGTCGCCACCCCAACCAGTATCGACACCACCACGGCCGTCAGCAGAAAATAACTCGCGATCCGGGTCGCCTGGCTGCTCGGCACCAGGCGCAGCCAGGTCTCCTGCAGGATCGGTAACAACGGGTCGAATCCCATGTAGATGAAGAAACGCCATGACGAAAGCCCACCCAACGCATGATGCGCCCGCTGCGGCAACAGATCGTACAAAGCCCACATCCCAACCACCCCGCTCAGCACCATCAGCCGGAATAACGGCTGCAGCCGCCACTCCGTATACAACGACAGCAACGTGTAAGCCATCGCCACACCCAGCCACACCCCGATCGCACCCCACCGCCAACCGCCCGCAGGAAAACTCAAATCGCTCCGCACATACCCCAACACCGCCCCAAACGAGAAATAACACAAACCCGCCTTGTCCACGATCGGCTTCGGCATCGTCACGAAGTACAACGCCAGAATCAGCGGCAACATATACAGCCGCAGCCGACTCGCCAAAAACGCCAACAGCGGCACCCACAGCACCATGATCAACATCAAGTCGTGCAAAAACCAAAGCTGCGTCGGCGGGCTCAGATTCCAATACACCGCCGCCAAGTCCCCCAACGTAAAACCCCGACGCGACCCCTGCGGGAACACCGCCTCCCAATTCACGATCACGTAGTAAACCAAGCCCTGCGCCTTCCCCAACGCCGACCAAATAAAATAAGGCATCAACAGCGTGAAAAACCGTTTCTGCAGTTTCTTGCGCCACGACGCCAGGTCCGCTCGCCACGCGTAGAAGAACAAAAAACCGGATACAGCGAAGAACACCGGGTTCGTGATCCGGCCCAACGCCCCCGATAAGAAGTGCTGCACCAACGATTCCAGCGGCCCCGCCACCACTACCACCGCCTCCGCACTCGCCAATTTCAACCCTTCCCAGTCATACTCGAAATACAGCGTCCGTGCGTGGTTCAGCACCACCAAGACGCTCAAGATCAGGCACACATTCCGAATCTTGTTGTTCAAGTAAGAACTGGTACGCGGAACGTCCAGTAACGCTAAGTCCGGCGCCGCCTGCCCAGACGCCGTGATCGACTCCTGCGCCAACGCCGCCTTCCGCGCCGCCCCGTGTGCCGGGACCGGAGGCCACGGTGCCGATTCGGCATTCTCGGGTTGGGTCGTCATCGTGCGCGGGACGTGGCTCGCTGCGAGCCAGAAACCGTGCTCCGGACGCTAAAGACCAGCCCTGCCCTGTCAACCGCGTTTTCTTACTCTCAACCCGCCTCGGCCGCATCTCGGCTCTCCCTGAGCGCGCGCATTCCGGCCCGCCTGGCTGTTCACCCATGCCGGAAGGCGGCCAAGATCCTCCGCGCTCCAAGCGCCGAACCGGACCCCTTCGCAAACATGCCAGATGCGCTCACCTGCCCCATAACTCGCGCCCCTCGGCTTACGAAATGGCAGCCACCCGCAAGTCCCGTAAAGCGCTCAACTCCGCCAGCGCTGCTCCCCCACCCCGTATCGGCCGCCCTCCACTCCGCCGCTTCACCCCAAATCGCTCCCGGTGTGCCATCCACACCTCATCCACAAAACCCTTGGATCCTAGCACGACGCCGTCCGTCATATGCCGTATCCGCAACCGCAGCACCTCCCCCACACTCAGTTCCCCACCCTTCCGCAGCACCCGCTTAATCTGCTCCCGACTCATCGCCACCTTCCCGCTGCTCCCAGACACCCCCCCTCGCACAAACAACCGCCGCCGATACTCCGCACCCACCTCCTTCCACTCGAGCACCCTCCCCTTCCGCGGTTTCTCGGACCTCGCTGCCGCCTCCGCGCCAGCCAAGATCGGAGCGCGGGCATATTGCCCGCGGTCCCTTCCCCCTTCCCCTTCCCCGGCCGCCCCCGCCGCCTCGACCGCCGCTCCCGCCCCAGCCCCGCTCCGAAACGCCCCTTCACTCCCGCCCGTGTACATACTCAACAACCCCGACCGCGCCCTAGCATCCCCAGCCACCGCCGCCGCGTACCCGCAGTGCCGGTAATCCTTCGGATCCTCCACCAATCCCGCCCTCACCGCGTTCAAGTCGATGTACGCCGACACCGTCTCCAACACCCCCGACTGATCCTCGACCAACACGCTCCGAAACCGTTCCGCCCACAACGTCCCAAACCGCTGATGCCGTATGTTGTACCACTTGCTGAACCGCTGCTTGAACTCCTTCATGAACTCCGACACATCCCCCATCCGC
>VHCO01000174.1 GCA_016871715.1 Verrucomicrobiota bacterium | reverse complement strand
CAACTGCCGCCCCGGATCACCCGGTCCGAGCCCCCTGACGAACCCCGAGGGTCAGAGGAAGGTGATGAACCGTAGTAGCCGCTCGAATACCAGTCCCAGCACCACTCCCACACATTCCCAGCCATGTCGTACAACCCGTACCCATTGGGCGCGAAATACCCCACCGGGCTCGTGTACGGGCTGGCCCCAACCGCAAACGTCGGGTGGTAGCCACCTGTGGGATTGACGTCGTACGCGTAGTACGGCCGTCCACCTTCCCAGTGGCTGTAGTAGTTCGCCTGGCTATGCGTGATGGTGTCGGTGGCAGTCCACGGGAACCGGCGCCCGCTGGCCCCGCCCCGCGCCGCCTTCTCCCACTCCGCCTCCGTCGGCAACCGATACCCCGCATTCCATTTCACCCAGTCGTTCTGCACATCCACTCGCCCAGTCCGGTACACCGTCGTCTGCCCCGCACTGGTGTAGTACGCCGGCATTCGCCCCTCCTTCTCGCTCCGCGCATTGCACCACTTCACCATGTCGTACCAGTAAACCGTCTGCACAGGATGATTTGCCGCTTTGCCCGAGCCGGCGTTGTCGAAGCTGTACCCCCGGCCAACCGCCCACCCGTACACTTCGTCCCAGAGCGCCTTGGTCACCTCCGTCCGGTCCATGTAAAACGCGCTCACGTACACCGTGTGAACCGGGCGCTCGTCGGAAGTGCCCTCATTGAACGTGTCCCCCATCTGAAAGGAACCGGCCGGGATAAATGCCATCCCGGCGACGGGCGGCGGATCGCCCCCCTGAACGGTGAGCCGAGCCGCCCCACTCATCGCCCACCCTGCGCCGTTGCTGACCCGCACCCGGTACAAGCCCGCGTCCGCCGGTTGGGCCTGCCGGATCTCGAGCCACGAGCCCCGCGCCCCACTGATCCGAGCGCTATCCGCCACGTCCAGTCCATCCTTCTGCCATTGATACCGTAGAGCCGGCCCGCTGGCCTCGACGCTGAACCACGCCCTTTGCCCCGCCGCCACCGTCACGTCGGCGGGCGATCGGGTGATCGCCGGCCCCCGGTATGTCCCCTCCGTAATCAAGGTGCGTGGCACCAGATCGAATTCCCAGGTAGGTAACGTGCCCCAATCCGCGTCCCAAACGCGCGCGCTGACCCCGATATGGCCCGGCACACCCCACCACAAGCCCCACTGCACCTGCACCGGATTCAACTGCCAGTCCCCAGCCAACTCGACGTACGGACTCAACCCCGCCTCCCCTCCCACTAGGATGTAGATGTACACCTTGACCAACGGTTCGACGCTGCCCCGCACCCGGAAATCCCCTTCGACCTGCCACTCGGGCGGAAACCAGGCAAGATCATCTGAGCGCGTCGGCCCGTGGGTCCAGGCCCGGTTCGCATAGCGCACCTGGTAACCGAAGCGCTCGGTCAAGTCCACCCCCGCCTGGGCGTAGCCGCTGGCCTCCAACTCGACCTCGTAGCCCAGGTCGACTCGCACGACCGCCTCGACCCACACCGGCACCCAACCCAGCATCGCTCCCTTCACGTAGCGCTTGGGCTTCATCAACGGCCAGCTCCCCGACCAACGCTTGCCCCCGGTCCCGCTGGCCCGCACCACCACCTTCGCCCGCACCGTGCCGCTGAGGTCGATCCGGACCTCCTCCGGCCGGAAGCGCTTGAAGGTCGCCCCCGCCTCGAGCGCTGGGATCAGCTCGAGCACCCCGTCGGTGATCTCGACCTTGAACCCGGCCTGGGCATCCTCGTAGAGCACCGTCCCCCCTAACGGAAAGGTGACCGGCAAGCTGAACTGAGCGCCCGCCTGGCCGCTGTGCAAGCCCACACCACTCCCCACCTCGGCCAGGTCGCGGAACCGGACACTGCCCTCGTCAGCCACCAACTCCGCCAGCGACGCCACCCGGCCCAACACCACGACCGTCTTGCTCGACGGATCCTCGAGGGCCTGCTGCACTTGGAGGATGTAGCCGGTGCTGTAGCTCGAGTCGACCAGGTACTCCCCAAGGCTCAGCCCGGCGGAAGCCCCGCTGTACCGGTAGGTGTACAGGTTCCCGCTCACCGAAAGCAGCGTCAGATCCACCGTCCCAGGCGCGTGCAAGCCTGGACCGCGACCTTGGCCGATCAACCGGATCCCCTCCACCAGCGTCGTCTGGCGCTCGAGCTCGAACGACCAAGGCTGATCGGATAGCCGGTTGCCGAGCGTGTCCGCCACCGTCAACCGCACCGCCACCCGCTGGCCAAAGTCGCCGTACAACTCCCCCCCGCCAGGCCGGTACACGAGGACACGGTTGGTGTAGGTCAGCCGCGTGTCGCTCAACCTCACCGGCGACTGCGCCCCAACCGCCAGCGTAATGCTACCCGTGTCGATGCCGGTTTCATCCTCGAGCGCGATCTCGAGCGGTTCCCCGCGCCCGACGGCGATCGCCCCGTCCACCGGCGCCAGTCGGACAATCTGGGGCGGCTCAGTGTCCAGTTTCACCACCTGGAAGAACCGTGTCCCCGGCTCGATCGGCACCGTGTACGACAGGCTGGCGCCCTGGGCCTGCAGTACGGCAGGGTCTGTGGCCAAGACCTGCCAGGGCGTCAACAGGCTGGTCGTGGTCCTGAGCTGGTACGACTTACCAGCCAGCGCCTCCCAGGCGATCAACACCTGGTTCGGACCTGAGCGGGTCGCCGTGCTGCGGATGGGGGTCTCGGCGTGGGCGGCAGGGAAGCAGAGCAGCAGACTCGTCGCCAACACCGCAAGAGGATGCCGGGCATTCATGGTGAGGATTGCCATCCAACGGGATGGATGCGCGTTGGGCCATGAACCTGGACCGCCGGTTTTCCAACCGGCACCGGACCGACTGAAAGTCGGCGGCACAGCAGGTTCATGGTGAAGGGTTCTACCGCAGAGGCCTAACGAAAGCAAGTCCGTCGGGCAGCCCCTCCGAATCCTTAGCGAGGCACTTGCCCCGTGCTGGGTTGGCTGAAACTCGGCAGGCGCCTTAAGGGGCGCGGGACAGGTTTGGTTGGAATCTGGGATACTACGACAAGCAGGCCAACGTCACCCGCGACCAGAAGAGCGACCGCCCTAGGCAGGGTGACGCGCTGTCGTCGTTGATGCTGAAAGCCGCAGGGTGATGATCGCCACTGGAGCCGTCGACGATACCGGGATCGACTGGATATGACCCTCTGCCGGGGCGTCAGTTCGGCAACGGGAAGACCGCCCAAGTGGCGGACCGCTTCCTTGCCTCCCCGGAACGCTCGTTCCAGTTCCAGACCGAGACCATCTACTGATGAGAGCTTGGGATAGAGGACAATTCGCTGGTAGGGCGCGCAGTCCTCTGCGCGCCGCAAACCACTGTGGACACAGGGTGCCACGGCGCGCAGAGGACTGCGCGCCCTACCGCCGACTTGGAGTCCATCCCAGTAACTTGGAAGCCCGGTATTTTGTGATCTCGTCCTGGACGACCGCCTCATCCTCAGCGGTGATGGGCCGGGCGTGCCGTCCCGCATCCAGTGCCTTGAACACCGCCGCCAGTTCGGCTTCGGTCGGCTCCGGCACGGGCGTCACGTAAAAGCCCTCGCCGACCTCGGTGATCCGCAAAGAGGTTCCTGCCCGGATGCGCTTGCGCTCGCACATGGACTTGGGCAATACCACCTGGCGCTTGGTGGTTAGGGTAATCGTCGTCGTCACACTCGTAGGATTATCCTACGCCTTGATTCCGCCAAGCTCAGCTCGCCGCCAGATACCGGCCCCGAATCCTTAGCGAGGCGGAGCGCGGACGGTCACGTCCGCCAAGCGGGTCTGACGACCCGCGCCCCACAGCGAGCCTGCCGGGTGTCACCCGCGATTGCAGCCCTCGAGCACCTCGCTAAGGATTCGGGTACCGGCAGAACGTCGCCCTGGAAATCCGCAGCGTCGTGCAAATCTCGCCGATGGAGAGCGACTTGTCTGCGTGGATCTTCTTGGCGGTTTGAACCCGTGGGTCATCTACAGCAATCGGTCTCCGGCCTCCCTTCCGGCCACGGGTGCGGGCGGCTTCCGCGTCCTGGATCTTCGGGAGGCTTGGTTGTGGGCAGAAGTCTGGACAAGTGCCCCGCAACCAAGCGTCCCGATTTCAGTTCATGTTGAGCTTCCCTCCTCGTTCAATCGCTTGAACCGCAAGCAATTAAGTTTCAGTTGAAGTTGGCACCCCCACGAGGAATTGAACCTCGATCTTCGGTTTAGGAAACCGCTGCTCTATCCATTTGAGCTATGGGGGCGCCAGGCTTCCGACAAAGCAACCCGAGGCTATCCGAAAAGGCGGGCGCACGCAAGCGGTTGGAGATGGAGGGGCGTGTGCGTCCGTTCGCCCGTTCGCCCACGCGCCCGTGGCGTTTGCCGGCACCCCATTCTCCCTCCTACCGATGCGAGCTCGGGGTAGACGACAAATTGCCGGTAGGGCGCGCAGTCCTCTGCGCGCCGCAAACCGCTGTGGCCACACGAGGCCGCGGCGCGCAGAGGACTGCGCGCCCTACCGCCGACTTGGAGTCCATCTCGGTGACTCAGGAGTAAATCTCCGGCGGCGCATTCGCCAGGTGCCAGCCCGCTGCAATTCGCCCCCGACAGGCCAACGGGAGGAACGACCATGGGGTCGGGCTGGCCGCAGGAACCCTCGCCGCGCCCGCACGACCAAGCGGCACGGCGATCGCGAGTTGCACCCGCCGGCTTTCGTCGACTACAGTCTAGCTCGCGATATGACACTGACCGAAAAACTGCTCGCCCGGGCGGCCGGCAAGGCTGAAGTTCGGGCGGGCGAGAATGTGTGGGTGAAAGCGGACGTGCTGATGACGCACGACGTTTGCGGGCCGGGCACCATTGGCGTGTTCCAACGCGAGTTCGGGGCGCAGGCCAAGGTCTGGGACAAGGACCGCGTGGTGATCATTCCCGACCATTACATCTTCACGGCCGACTCGAAATCGAACCGCAACGTGGACATCCTGCGCGAGTTTGTGCGGCAACAAGGAATCACCTATTTCTACGATGTCATCGACGATCCGAACGGGATGTGGAGATTCGATCTTGCGCAGGGCGCGCTCAAGCGGCAATACGGCTCGCAGTACGCCGGCGTCTGCCACACCGCGCTGCCGCAAAAGGGGCATACGCGCCCCGGCGAGGTCCTCTTCGGCACCGACTCGCACACCTGCATGGCGGGAGCGTTCAATGAGTTTGCCACGGGCATTGGGAACACCGACGCGGGCTTCGTGATGGGAACCGGCAGACTGCTGCTCAAGGTGCCCGAGACCATGCTCTTCAGGTTGGAAGGCAAACTGCAGCCGGGGGTCATGGCCAAGGACATCATCTTGCACATCATCGGCGAGATCGGGTTCGATGGCGCCACCTACCGGGCACTGCAATTCGAAGGCTCCGGCATCGCGACGTTGTCCGTAGACGATCGCATGACGGTCGCCAACATGGCCATCGAGGCGGGTGGCAAGAACGGCATCTTCCCCTTCGACGCGCGCACGGCCGAATACGTCGAGGCCCGGACCCGGCTCAACGGGACACGGCAGAGCTACGAGCCCGTGGAATTGGATCCGGACCAGAAGGTCGTCTACGAACTGACGGTTGACCTGGCCCGGCTCGAACCCACGGTGGCCTGCCATCCCGACCCCGGCCAGCGCAAGCTCGCCAAAGAACTCGGCGACGTCCAACTCGACCGCGCCTATATCGGGTCTTGCACCGGCGGCAAGACCAGTGACTTTGTCGAGTTCGCCCGGTGGCTGCGCGGCCGGCGAGTGAGCATCGACACCTTTGGCGTGCCGGCCACGCCGGAGATTGTGCATGAGCTGCAGACGACACGCTGGGGCGGGGAACGGCTGTGGGACCTGCTGGTGGCGGCGGGCGTCCAGATGACCGAAAACGCCGGCTGCGCCGCCTGTCTCGGGGGGCCGGTGGACACCTTCGGCCGCATGAACGCGCCGCTCAAGTGCATCAGCGCCACCAACCGCAATTTCCCAGGCCGCATGGGCCACAAAGACAGCCAAGTCTTTTTGGCGTCGCCGGCGACCGTGGCGGCCAGCGCCCTGGCCGGCCGCATTGTCGACCCGCGGGAATACTTGCCGAGCTGAGCGCGCAGCGGCCCAGACGGGGTCGCCGCCGTCGCGGGCTGCGTGGCTGGCCCCGGTTCGCCGCCTGCCGCGATTGAACCCGCCGTTGACAATGGGCGCGGTTTGGCTACGGTTTGCCCGTTTTTCTGAGCACCGATTCTATGCCGAATACCAAATCTGCGGAACGTCGCATGCGCAGCAGCGCGCGCAAACAGGGGCGCAACCGAGCCGCCAAGTCCCGGCTCAAGACGCTCGAAAGGAACCTGGAAGACGCGCTCGCCGCGGGCAAAAAGAGCGAAGCCGGCCAGGCTTACCGCCTGCTCAGCTCCGCCCTCGATAAGACCGCTAAGACCGGCGTCGTCCACAAGTCGACGGCCAGCCGCAAGAAATCCCGGCTCGGTGTCCGCCTAGCCCGGCTGCCTTAACCGGCGGCGGTCCGTTCGAGGTCGACGTCGCAGGGCGTCCGCGGGTGGACGCCCTGGTTTTTTGGCTGAAGCCCCTGCGGGCCGTGGGGGTGAAGCGGCCTGAGCGCGCGCGCCTTTGGCTCCGGTGAACCGGCTCGAGTTGCACGACTGGCACCAACGCCACGGCGCCACCTTCATCGAGGTTGGTGGCGACGAGGTCGTGGACCATTATGGCGAGGTCCTGGCCGAACACGGGTGCCTGACCGCCACGGTGGGCTTGCTCGACCTGAGCTTGCGCGGCCGGCTATGCGTGCTGGGACCGGACCGGGAGCGGTTCCTCCAGGGTCAGTTGAGCCAAGACCTCAAGGCCCTGCGGCCGAATCAAGGGTGTCTGGCGGCGCTGCTCACGGCCAAAGGCAAGCTCGAGGCGGACCTCAACGTGTACCGGCTCGCCGACGAGCACCTCTTGGACTTCGAGCCGGGTCAACGTGAGAAGATCGCCCAGCGCCTGGCCCGGTATGTCATCGCCGAAGACGTCCAGGTGATCGACGCGGCTCCCCATTACGGCCTGCTCAGCCTGCAAGGGCCGCAGGCTGAAGGCGTGCTGCGCCGGTTGGCCTGGGCCGGCACGCCTCCAACCCAGCGCTACGCCCACGCCTCGCTCCTCCTCCCGCAATTGGGAGCTGTCTACCTGGTCAACCAACCCCGCACGGGCAGTTGCGGCTACGACCTCTACGTGCCCACGGCGGCCCTCGAAACGGTGGCCGGAGAGCTGGCCGCGGCGGCGGCCCGTGCCGGCGGGCGCTGGTGCGGTTGGCAGGCCCTCGAGCTGGCGCGTGTCGAAGCCGCCATCCCGCGTTATGGCGTCGACATGGACGAGTCCACGTTGCCGCCCGAGGCAGGACTCGAGACGCGGGCGATCAGCTACACGAAAGGGTGCTACATCGGGCAGGAGATCATCGCCCGCCTTCGCACCTACGGACAGGTCAGTCGGGCCCTGCGAGGTCTGCGGTTGGAGCCGGATTTGCCCCAGTTGCCGGCTCCGGGCGATCCCCTCCTCCAGGCCGGCCGCGAAGTGGGGAAGATCACCAGCGCCATCGTCTCACCCGCGCGTCGACAAAACCTCGCTCTCGGGTACGTCCGGCGCGAGGTCTTCCAGCTCGGCACCGAACTGCGCTTACGCACGCTCGCGGGCGAGAGCGCGGCCCACGTCGTGACGCTCCCGTTCGAGCCCTTCCCCTTTCCCACGTGACGCCTACTACCCCCCAGACCCCAGGCGGGACGCCTCGGGCCAGCGGCGGCGCAGGATCCAGCATGCCAGCTCGAGGCGCCACCGGCTCGCTTCTGCAGCGTTAGCGTTGCGGCGCATGCATTCCCCAGCCTCTCAGCTCCCCATTTACAACGTCGCGGGTGACATCGGCGACCGCCTGCGCGCTTGCCCGCGGTTGGTGCTCCAAGCGCCCACGGGCTCGGGCAAATCGACGCAAGTGCCCCAGATGCTGCTGGCGCAGGGTCGAGTCGGCGAGGGGCAAATCGTCGTGCTGCAACCGCGTCGGTTGGCGGCGCGGCTGTTGGCGGCGCGGGTGGCGCGGGAGCGGGGTGTCGAGTTGGGCGGAGAAGTCGGCTATCAAGTCCGGTTCGAGAACTGCGTCGGACCCACCACGCGCATCCGCTATGCGACCGAAGGGGTGGTGTTGCGGCAAATGATCCAGGATCCCCACCTCACAGGTGTTTCCGCGCTGATCTTGGACGAGTTCCACGAGCGCCATTTATATGGCGACATCACGCTAGCCCGGGCGTTGGACCTGCAAGCGCAGAGCCGGCCGGACTTGCTGGTGGTGGTGATGTCCGCCACCCTCGAATCGAACGCGTTGGCGGAGTATTTGCGGCCGTGCGGAGTGGTGCAGGCGGAAGGCCGGCAGTTCCCGGTCGAGATCGAGTACCTCGCCCACCGGCTTGGGCCACAAAGTCCGCCGGTGTGGGAGCTGGCGGCGGAAGCGTTTGGCCGCCACGTGCGCGGCGGGTGCGGCGGAGACGTGTTGGTGTTCATGCCCGGCGGCTACGAGATCGCGCAAACGCTCGAGGCGATCCGGCACCGCGCCGAGTCCAAGGATTACTTGTTACTGCCCTTGCACGGCGACTTGGCGCCGGCCGATCAAGACGCGGCGGTGGCCCGGTACGAGCGGCCTAAGGTGGTTGTCTCGACCAACGTGGCCGAGACCAGTGTCACCATCGAAGGCGTGTCGTTGGTGATCGACAGCGGTTTGGCTCGCATCCCGCGCTACGACCCGCACCGCGGGATCAACACGCTCCTGATCGAAAAGATCAGCCAGGCGTCCGCTGAACAGCGGGCCGGTCGGGCCGGTCGCACCGGCCCAGGTCGCTGCATGCGGTTGTGGTCGGAGCCCGAGCACCAGGAACGGCCCGCGCACCAGTTGCCTGAAGTCCGGCGCTTGGACCTGGCCGAGGTGGTTCTGACCCTGAAGGCCGCCGGCCTCGAGGACCTACGCCAGTTCCGCTGGCTCGAGCCCCCAGCCGAGCAGGGCTTGCGCGACGCCGAGGTCCTGCTGACCGACCTGGGGGCGTTGGATCGCGCCGGGCGCATCACTGAGATCGGACGCCGGATGCTGGCCTTCCCCGTGCACCCGCGCTACGGCCGGATGCTGCTGGCGGCGCGAGAGTACGGGTGCGTGTACCAGGCCGCGCTCATGGCCGCGCTGACCCAGGGCCGCGATCTGCTCCTGCGCAACGTCGGTCGAGATGTCGAGGGCCGACGAGAGGACCTGTTCGGCGGGCGCGGTCTCTCGGATCTCTGGGTCTTAATGCGGGCCTGGAGTTACGCCGCCAAAAACGATTTCCGACTCGAGGCCTGTCGCCGGTTGGGCATCCATGCCCAAACCGCGCGCCAAGTCCAACCGCTGCTGCAGCAGTTCCTGCTCATCGCCGAGCGACAAGGCCTCGAGACCACCCCAAAATCCGTGCCCGACCAAGCCCTGCAGAAGTGTGTCCTCGCCGGCTTCTCCGACCGCGTGGCGCGGCGCCTGGACCAGGGCACCCTACGGTGCGAACTCGTGCACGGGCGCCGCGGCGTGCTCGCGCGCGAGAGCGTGGTCCAAGACCACCCGCTCCTGGTGGCCGCCGAGGTTCGCGAAGTGGGCAGCAGTGACCGGTCGGTGCAGACCTTGTTGTCTCTCGCCACGGCCGTCGAGGCGGATTGGCTGCGCCAACTCTTTCCCGAAGACTGGCAGCTCCGAGAACGCGTCTTCTTCGATCCGGCCACCAAACGCGTCTGCGCCGAAGCCGCCGAGTGCTTCCGCGAACTGAGCTTGTCCACCCGCCGCATCGAGCCGCCCCCCACCGCGGCCGCCGCCCGTATCTTGGCGGAAGAGGTGATCGCGGGCCGGCTGACGCTCAAGCATTGGGATCACGCGGTCGACCAATGGATCTTGCGGCTGAATCTGTTGGGGCGCTGGTGTCCGGAACTGGAGTTGCCGCCCCTGAGTGAAGCGGATCGGCGCACGTTGATCGAGCACATCTGCCTGGGCGGGTTCTCCTACAAAGACGTCAAGGAGCGGGAGGTCCGCACGGCGGTCCGGGGTTGGGTGCCCGCGGCCCAGCAAGAACTGGTCGAGCGTCACGCGCCCGAACGGTTGACGCTGGCCAACGGGCGGCGGCCGAAGGTGAGCTACGCGGCGGACGGCCCGCCGTATGTGGCCTTACGCATCCAGGAGCTTTACGACGTCGCCGCCGCGCCCCGCATCGCCATGAATCGCGTGCCGGTCCTGGTCCACATCCTGGCGCCGAGCATGCGCCCGGTCCAGATCACGCAGGACTTGGCTAACTTCTGGCGCGAACACTACCCGCGCCTGAAACAAGAACTCCAGCGCCGCTACCCCAAACACCAGTGGCGCTGATCAGCCGTACTTGGCCAGCAGCGGCGCCAGAGCGCGCCGGGTCTGGGTTGGCCAGAGTTTCTTGTCCGTCAGGATGGCGTTGCGCAGCGCCTCGTGGCAGGGCCAGTTGGGCTCCTGCGGGATCTGCGGCAGGACGGCCCGGATCAAGGCCTGGGCCGTGCCCGCGTTGCGGTGCAAATACTCGAGGACCATGTCCACGGTGACATGGGCCTCGTTCGCCTTCCAACCGTCGTAGTCCGTGACCATGGCCAGAGTGGCGTAGGCGATCTCGGCTTCGCGCGCGCACTTGGCCTCGCCCAGGTTGGTCATCCCGATCACCGCGTGTCCCTGCTGATGGTTGGCCAGCGACTCTGCCCGGGTGCTGAAGGCCGGCCCCTCCATACAGACGTAGGTGCCGCCATCGTGGACCCGCGCCTTGAGCGCCCGCGCCGCCTGCAACAGCAGTTGGCGCAGTTCCTCGCTCACCGGCTCGGCGAAGGCCACATGCGCCACGATGCCCCGCCCGAAGAAGGTGTGTTCGCGGGATTGCTTGGTGCGGTCGATGAACTGGTCGACCAACACCAGGTCGCAAGGGCGATAGCGCGCCTGGAGCGAACCCACCGCGCTGACGCTGATGATCCAGGCCACCCCCAGATGTTTGAGGGCCCATACATTCGCTCGATGGTTCAGTTCGCTGGGCAACCACCGATGCCCGCGGCCATGCCGCGGCAAAAAGACCACCTCCCGACCCGCGAGCCGGCCGGTGAGCAGCTCATCGGAAGGATTGCCAAACGGCGTCTTGACCTTGACCCAACGCTGGCGGCTGAAGCCGTCGATTTGATACAAACCGGAGCCACCGATGATTCCAATGCGATGTTTCGGCATAATGTGTGCCCGCAACATGCGGGTCGGCGCGACCGGCAGGTTTATAAGCCATTGGGCCCATATGATTTACGAGGCCAGAATCCGCCTCGCCGGCGCGGGTTTCCCAAGCCGCTTGCGGCTTGCGCCTGAGTCGGCCCAGAAGCTATAAGCGTAGGAAACAGGTCGCAAGAAAGCAATCGTTGTCATGGGCTCAACCACAATGCGCGCGGTCGATCCGAACAAAGTCCTCACCATCGTCATGGGGGGCGGACAGGGTACGCGACTTTTTCCCCTGACCCGGGAACGAGCCAAGCCCGCCGTGCCGCTGGCCGGCAAGTACCGGATCGTGGACATCCCCATCTCGAACTCGATCAATTCCGGCATGCGGCGGATCTACTTGTTGACCCAGTTCAACTCGGCCTCGCTGCACCGGCACGTCTACGGCTCGTTTAAGTTCGACCATTTCACCACCGGTTTCGTCGAGATCCTGGCCGCCGAACAAACCCTCACCGACAACTCCTGGTACCAGGGCACCGCCGATGCCGTCCGCAAGAACCTCGTCCACTTCCGCAACCTCGAGTTCGAGTATGCCCTGATCCTGAGTGGGGACCAACTCTACCGCATGGATTACCGCACCATTGTCGGCCAACACGTCGACACCCAGGCGGACATCACCGTCTCGACCGTGCCGGTCGACCGCCGCTCGGCTCAGTCCTTGGGGATCCTCCAAGTCGACACCGACCGCCGCATCGTGCGGTTCGTCGAGAAGCCCAAAGACCCGGCCGTCATCGATAGCCTGTTGCTCCCGCGCGAATCCTACGGGTTGTACGATTTGAAGACCTCCGACGACGTCCTCCTGGCCTCGACCGGGATCTACGTGTTCAACCGCGAGGTGCTCTTCCGCTTGTTGGACAACACCCACGCCGACTTCGGCAAACACATCCTGCCCATGGCGCTGGAGACGCACCGCCTCTTTTCCCATGTCTTCCAGGGGTACTGGGAGGACATCGGCACCATCCGCTCCTTCTTCGAGGCGAACTTGGACCTCGTCTCCGAGTTGCCGCGGTTCAACTTCTTCGATATGAGCGCGCCGATCTACACTCGGCCCCGGTTCCTGCCCGCCTCGAAAATCAACGGCGCCGCCATCGACCATGCCATCATCTCCGACGGCTGCATCGTCAACCACTGTAAGGTCGCCCGCAGCATCGTGGGGGTCCGGTCGTTTGTCGACGCCGGCAGCCATATCACCCGCACGGTGATCATGGGCTGCGACTACTACGAATCGGCCGAGTCCATCACCCAGCACGAAACCGCCGGCCTCCCGCGCATCGGCATCGGGAAAAACACGCGCATCGACATGGCCATCGTCGACAAGAACGCGCGCATTGGGGACAATTGCGTGATCACCGCCGCCAACAAACCCGAGAACGCCGATCACCCGCTGTACTTCGTGCGCGACGGCATCGTGATTATCCCGAAAAACAAGGTCATCCCCCACGGCACCATCATCTGAGAACGGCACGGCCGCGCGCGCGAATTCCCCTTTCATTCCCTCGCCCAGCCGCTACCCTGCGCCCCGGCCATCATGGTACTCGTCATCGACAATTACGACTCCTTCACCTACAACCTGGTGCAGTACCTGGGGGAAATGGGCGCCCCGCTCGAGGTGCATCGGAACGACCAAATCACCCTCGAACAAATCCACGCCCGCCACCCCGATCGCATCCTGATCTCGCCGGGACCCTGTTCGCCGCGCGAATCGGGCTTGTCCAACGACATCATCCGCGCCTTTGCCGGGAAGGTCCCCATCCTGGGCGTGTGCCTCGGGCACCAATGCATCGGACACGTGTTCGGCGCCCAAGTCGTGGTCAATTACCGCATGATGCACGGCAAGACCTCCCTGATCCGGCACAACGGACGTGACCTTTTCGCCGGCTTGCCCAACCCCTTTTCGGCCACCCGCTACCATTCCCTCGTCATCCAACGCGATACCGTGCCCCCTTGCCTCGAGATCACCGCGGACACCGAGGAAGGCGAAATCATGGGCGTGCGCCACCGCGACCAACCCATCTTCGGCGTCCAGTTCCATCCCGAGAGCATCCTCACCGACAACGGCCGCGCCATCCTCGCGAATTTCTTGAAGCTTTAGCCGGCCGCCGCTTCCTGTGGCGTTGGCCCGCCCCGCTGCCAGCCGCCCAAACGGCGCGTCCCCCCCTCGCGGGCAGTCTACCAGGCCAACTCGAGGCTGCCCTACGGTGCGGGACTGGGATTGCCGATGTCCACCACCCACTTCCAGGCGCCCCCCGGCTCCTGCCGCCAGATCGTGACGTACTTCCCGTGCCGAACCGTCGCCCGGCCGTCCGGCCCAACCCCACGAACCTCATAGGTTCCCCAGGTGTAGCCCAGGTCCCCACTCCGTGCGGCTTGCGCCTCGCGCGGCGCCCAGGTCAGCGTAACCGCCGACTCCGGCGGAAAATGCTGCCGGATGGCCTCCCGGCCTTTGACGGGTGCCTCGCTCATGGGCAAGAGGAGGGCGTCCTCAGCCGCAAACCGCGCGAAGGCTTCCCCAACCCCAAGTTCCTGGGCAGCCTGCGCGAATTCCCGGTCGACCTCGATCAAGGCCATCTGCGCCGATAACCGCTGCGCCTTCGGCTCCGGCGCGGTGGTGGCGCACCCGGCCGCCACGAGCACGGCGGCGGTCGCAACGGTCAAGCGCTGACCTTGGGGTTGGGTTGAACGTCGAGCTTTCATGTTCGCCTTCGCTTGCGCAGCCGCCGATGTTCCAAGAACCAAGCGTAGAGTTGCGGGGTTCGGTAAGTCTCCGTCCAGGAATCGTGCTCCGCCTCGGGGTAGACCGTCAGCCGCACATCGCGCGCCCCACTCCGCCGTAGGGCTTCGATCAGGCGCTCGGATTCGCCCACACCCACCACCGAGTCTTTACCGCCGTGGAATGCCCAGACCGGCAGGCTCCTTAACGCGCGCACCCTGCGGGGATGCACCAACAAGATCGGCAACAAGCTGCCTCCACCGCACACGGGCGCAACCGCGGCGAATCGCTCCGGATAACCCAGCCCCAACCCCCACGCCCCGTAGCCGCCCATGCTCAAACCCGTCAGATACACCCGCGACGGATCCACGCGCCGCTCCGCCAAAATCCGTTCCAACAGTGCCAGCAACACGTCGTTCGACCACGTCTGCCCCGCCGGGCACAACGGCGAAACCACCACAAACGGGAAGTCGGGCAGCTCCGCCACCAACTTCGGCGGCCCGTGCTTGGCCACGCGCCAAACTCGGCGCCCGCGCTCGCCGGACCCGTGCAAGAACAAGATCAGCGGCCACCGTTTGCCCCGCCGGTCCTGGTAACCGCGCGGCAAGAACAGTAAATACTCGAGCTCGACCGTGCGCGTCGCGCGCACGAGCAACCGCTGTGCTTCGTGCCGCGGGTTCATGGTCCTACCCGCCATTCGAGGACCCCGCCCGAGAAACCCTCGCGCAACTGCACCTCGAGGCGCAGCGCGTCCGTTGTCACCCCCGAAAACGTTGTCCGGTTAAAACGGTCCTTCTCGACCCCGTAACCGCTCGCCTCAGTCACGGGCAGCCACTGCCCCCCCTGCCGGTACAGCAGGCGCCAAGATTCAGGCACGCGGCACCCCCCGCGACCCGTGTCATCGAACCAGTACATCTCGACGCGCGACACGGACCGCGGCGCGTCGAACGTGCGTTGCAGCCACTCGGCGCTCCCCTTCCGATCCCACCATGTGAACCGCGGAATCGATCCATCCGCCGAATGCTCCGGCTCCAACTCGTCACACACCGCCTCCAGGCTGTCGTGCTCGTAACAGTGCGAAGCCGTCACCCGCACCGGCTGGGGCGCCGTCCAGTCCCGCGCGGCCGCGCCCGTGCCGATCCTCGGAAAGGCCGCAATGCGCAGGCGGGCAGCACCCATGGGGATGAGCGTGACTTCCTCGATCGGCTCACTCGAGCGGACCGGGCTGTCTTGGACTTCGCACACGAGGCCTTTCTCGTCCAGTTGCCAGGCGGGGATGCGGCGCGCCGGCACCTTGAGCTGAATAGGCGCGGCTTGCGCCTCGAAGGGTTGGTCATCCGCAGGCCACGAGCGCTGGACCACGCGGATCGACTCCGCCGGCCGGGCAGGATCGAGTGCCAGACCGTAGTTCCAGGGTGAATCGGGGTAGATATCCCAAGCCGGCCAAGCGTCCGTGCCGCCGTGACGCACGTAACGTTCCGCGATCTGCAACGAATACGTCAGCGGCCCCCGCTCCACCGAGACGGTGTGGCGGTTCTTCTCCCACGTGCGCACCCGCACCGTCATGGGCAATCGCAACTCGACCGTGTCACCATCCGCCCAGGTTCGGTCCAGCACCAGAAAGGCCCCCGGCGCCGACCCGGCCTCGAGCGGTCGACCGTTGAGCGTCAGTTCGGGTAGCGCGCACCAACCTGGCACACGCAGGTAGAGGGGAAATGTGACTCGGCCAGCAACGGCCAGGGTCAACCGGATGGTTTCCGCAAAGGGGTACCTCGTCGCAGCCGTAATCGTGATGAGCTCGCCGTCACCCACCCTCGCGGTCACGGTCGCAGGACCGTACAGGACCGCCGCCAGGCCATTGCCCGCGGTGGCGTACCAGAGGTGTTGCGCCAGGTATGGCCAGCCATGCCCTGCATTGTGCTGACAGCAACGGTGTCCATGCGGGTTGAGGTGGTACATGGGGCCGCCGTTCTGGATGCCGGGCGACTTGCTCACATGGTCGCTCTGCGGTTGGTTGGGTGCCACCAAGTAACGCAGCGCTTTGAGATCTGCAGTCATCGTCGCCGGAAAGGTGTTGAAGGCCGCGTCCTCACAGCGGTCCGCCCAGAGCGCCTGGCCCGTGATCGCCAACAAGATCTCGTCCGAGAGCATCTCCTCCGCCACCCCGCACGTCTCGATGGCTTGCCGCGGCCCCGTGTAGCCGGGGCGACAGTTCTCGTCCCCGCCAAACATGCCGCCCGGAACCTGGCCGTACCGCGCTCGGATCTCGAGCCAGTTCCGTTCGGTGGCTTGGAGATGCCTGGAATCGTGGCTCTGCTGGAAGTAGACCGCCGGCTCGCGAAAGCCCTGGGCGAGGTTGACGTTGTGCCAGTTGATCACCCCCTCGTCCCAGCGGGCGGCGTGGCGATGGACCTTGTGCCCTAACTCGAGCGCCGATACCTCACCCGTGTGGCTGTAAAACCAATAAACGCTGTGCAGCAAGTCGCCCGCCCGCATCTTCGGCCAATAACCCACCAAAAACCGCTCCTCCGGCACACGCCCAAGGTAGGCGAAATAGCGCCGCATCAGCTCCAACACCCGCGCGTCGCCGGTCTGCTCGTAAAACGACTGCAGACAGAAGAGCATGATCATGTTCGGCCATAAGTCGTCCCGCCCTTTGAGGTCCGTCGCCACACCTGTCCGGTCCTCCCCAGGGCCAAACCACCCGTCAGGCTGCTGACTGCCCAGCGCGCCTTCAATCCACACCCGCGCCTCGCGAATCATCCGCTCGTCCCCAAGCAGGAAGCCGCAATCCTGGAATCCCTTCAGCCAATACGGTGCTTCCTCCCAACCACGCTCGCCACGCCCGCGCGGGTCCAGCCAGGCGTTGCCCTCCTTCCGCAGAAAACCACTGATGTCAGTCAGGTGCCCGTGAAAACCCTCCGCCTGTAACTCGAGCATCCGCCGTACCCAACCCGCCGGCCGAACCGCCCCTATCGGCAACTTGATCAGCGGGCTGGGCCGCAACGGCGCACGGTTGCCAACATAATGCGCGTTGCCGGGCGCCGTCGGCGGCGACAACACCGTCGTCACCACGCCGCTGCTTTGCCCCGGTATCGTCGCAACCCACCAGGCCCCCAGCAGCAGCGCGCTCCAGGAGCCGCGCTGCGCCGCTCGAGGCCACAACCAGTTTCCACGTCGAGTCGATAGGCGAGTCTTCATTGCGGTTACGATGGCATTGGGCACTTGCACCCAGCTCAGCAGAACAGGGCGCAATTAAACCGGCGGGCACACCCGCGAGTCAAGCGGACCCCAACCCGCCCAGCCTCCAGACCTCACTAAAACCGCCCTTCTGGCGCTTGGAGAGCCGCAAGTTCACTTCCGGCGTTTATGCGTTTATCGCCTGTGAGCGGCGACTGCCCGGGTTCATCCGGCGGGGTGGATCGAGAGCTGCAT
>VHCO01000173.1 GCA_016871715.1 Verrucomicrobiota bacterium | reverse complement strand
GACGTGAATGGGTCCAGTTCAGTGACCACGGCGGACATCACCCTGATCCGCCGGTTGATCTTGAACATTGCCACCGACTTCCCAGGCGGGCTGTGGCGGTTGATCCGATCCGACTACGCTTTCCCCAACCCGCAAAGCCCTTGGGGGGCAGACGGGACCCGCAGTTACGCCAACCTGAATGTGGACGCGGCCGGCCAGGACTTTATCGCGGTGAAGCAGGGCGACGTGAATAGTTCGTGGACGCCGATTGTGCTGGCCACAACAGAAACGAACCGAAGGGGCGCGGCACGTTTGCTTGGCCCGAGTCCGGGGCCGACAGTCGGGTTTGCGGTGAGCAGCCACACGGCTCTGCCAGGGCAAGTGCTCGAAGTGTCGGTTGGCCTGAGCGACTTCCGGGGGGTGACGAGCGCCCAGTTCACGTTGGGGTGGGATCCAACGGTGCTGCGGTATGAAGGGACCGGCAACTATGGCTTAGCGGGGATCGGGGCAGGCAGCTTCGGCACCACGCAGACCGGGTTGGGCAGGCTCGCCTTTTCGTGGGACGACCTGGATGCGATCGGGGTGACAGCGGCCGATGGCACCGTGCTATACACGGTCTCCTTCACGGTGGTGGGCGGTGACGGGGCGCGCACAGCGGTGGCGTTGATGGATGATCCGACGCTGCGAGAAGTGACGGTCAACTTCGAGTTGGCCGGGTTTGGCAGCCAGGACGGATCGGTGACAGTTGGGCACGTGATCGCGGCGCCGCAGATTACGCAGCAGCCGCAGACCCAAACGATCACTGGCGGTGGGAGTATCGTGTTGTCGGTGGTTGCGACTGGGACTGGTCCGCTAACCTACCAGTGGCTCAAGGACGGAGCGCCGATCCCTGGGGCAACGGGCGTAACCCTCACTCTGACGGGAGTTCAAATGGCAGATGCGGGCGGCTACACGGTCGAGGTGAGCAACGCGGGGGGCAAAGTGTCTAGCGATCCGGCGGCTGTGACGGTCACACCTGCGGCCCCGGTGTTGGGCATCGAGATGTATGCGGGAATCGTCATCCAGGGGACGGTCGGTGCCACCTACACGATCCAGTACACCCCAGACACCACCGCGCCGATCCAGTGGCAGAGCCTGGTGGACGTGACCTTGACGAGGCCGGTCGAGGTCTGGATCGACCCGGACTCGCCGGGGCAGCGCAAAGGCTTTTACCGGGCCGTGGTGAAACAGCCATAGGCCGGAATTTGCCACAGGAGGGGCTGGCCTCTCTTGCTAGGTTCTTCCAGCCGTGAAACATCTACCTTCACGGCCGATCCACCTCATATCTTGCTCCCTTTCAGCCGTCGCGTTCTCCAGAGCTCTTCCACCTCCATCTCAGCCGACAATATGGCAAGGCCGCATCGGTGCGGACGGGGCCAGCGGACTCGAGCGAGTCGCAAGTTTTCCTCGCCAGGCCATGACAAGGGCGACACGATCGGCGGCAACGATTTCGCAAGACCGACTGACCACGGCCGCCGAAGAACGAGTGTTGTGTTTTGAACGGAGACTGTTCGAGGAACTGGGCGTGTTCCAGGGCTTGAGCTTGGAGGTGGAGCGCTACCTGCCGGTGGTCACGGCGCCGTCGCGGCTGCTTTATCTGCATCGGACCGAGGCCAAAAACGATCGCCGCTACAAGCAGCTCATCCCTTACGTCCTGATTCTCTGTCACGGCAAGATCCTGCGCTACCAGCGCGGCAAGGGCGGCCAGGAAAAACGGCTGCACGGGCTCTATTCGGTGGGTATTGGCGGGCACATTTCCGAGGACGACCACGGGCTCTTTTCCGCTGACCGCGGCTACCAGGAGGGCATGCGACGGGAGTTGCGGGAAGAGGTGGCCATCGAGGAAGTCGTGGAGACGGCGGTGGCTGTCATCAACGACGACAGCACCGACGTTGGGGCGGTGCACTTCGGCGTCGTGCATGTGGCCCACGTCGGCACCGAGGAGGTCGCCGGCCGCCGCAGCGGGATCCTCGGTCCGGAGTTCGTTCCCCTGCAGGAAGCCGCTGCCAACCCGGCGCGTTACGAATCCTGGTCGCGATTCTGCCTGGACCAGCTCGATCGGCTGCTGGCCAAAGCGGCGGCCGCCGGAGTGGGGCCGGCCGGCCGAGGGTGAATCGCCGGCTCGCGGAGAAGACCAGGACGTACGGCCCCTTCCGCACCGACCCGGCCCAAGGCATCCCCAAACACGCCTACTGCCCTTTTGACAAGTTGAACCAGCCCCCGCCGTATCAGCCAGTCGCGGGCCGCGACTTTCTTCCCGGCCGAGTGGTCGTCAAACTGAACCCGCCGGCCTCCTCTCGCACCAAGTCGCTCGACGGTCTGCCGGACGTAGCCGCGCTCGGACGAGTGTTCACCGCCCACGGTTTGACCGGGGTGGAACGGGTCTTTCCCAATGCCCGGCTGCCGTCCCGAGTCGCCCTCCAGAGGGTCGGCTCGCCTCGGGGCGGGCAAATGCCCGACCTGACGCGTTGGCTGCGCCGATTGTCTCGGGTATTGCCGCCTTGGCGCGAACGAAGTGGAGCGACAAAGACGTCTATTCCTCGCGCTTCATCATGGGACAGATTGCGGCCAATGGCGGGGCCGGTGCCAACGCCTTCGCGGCACTCACCCAGCACCAATTCCCCTCGGTCGAAGCTCGCCGGAGTGCGTTCAGGGAGGCGGGGGCGTGCTGCGGGTCATTGAGCAGCACGTCGAGGAGCACGGAAGTGTCAAGGGCCGTGGTCATCGCGGGTCAGGCGGAGGTATTCGTCCACCGTCTGTCCAACGGGAAGGGTCCCGCGCCCACGCCACCGGGCAAAAGGATCGTCCTCCTTCTTGGACCAGGCCAGCAACAGGTCGCCCTGACACTGAACTTCCAGCGCTTGTCCCGGTCGTAGCGCCAGACGCTCGATGAGTTCGCGGGGAATCGCAATCCGGCCATCGGCGGTCAACTCCGTTGTCATGGGGCGGGAGCATAGCTCTGCGCCGGATGGGGAGCAAGCCCCCAGGCGCACCCTGTCTGCAAGAAAGCCAGCCGCTGGCGAGCTGCGCCCAGAGATCGGGCCTACCTCCCCGACCCTTCCTTGGCTCAGCTAGCGGCCGTGTTCCTGACAAGTTCCGCACCAAGCGACCATCTACACTCATACAGACGCCGGCGCTTTCGCCGGCTCACTAGATTGGTGCCTGCCCGCCCTCCTGTCGCCCAAGGTGACGCCCAGACTCTCGTAGAAACTGATCTGGTTACCCAACGGAACCTCGAACTTGCCGAGAACTGCGATCCGCTTGTCCCCAAGGAGACCGGCGCATCTCGGCTTTTCCAAAGCTTAAGCCTCTTGGCGCTCACCCATGCGGCTTTCCTTTGCTTGAACCGCCAGGTAGGGCCGGACCGCCAGGCCGGCCGCTCGGGTTCGGTGACCTGCCTCCTCTTCAATTCCCGTGCCAAGGGGGCATCTACACTTTTGTAGATACCGCGGCTGGGGCGGGCGCGACAGAATGGCGGCGTTTTCACATTGAAACCCGAACCGACATCGCCCGGTTGCCAACGAGATGCCCACGAACGAGGTATCGTCCCCTCTGCGCCGCGGAGGCCCCCTCGGCACGCAGGAGCTCCGCCGTTGCCACCGCACTTCCCGGAGGGGGATCGGTGCCGTTGCTCTCACTGCAGAATTCAACCCGCTCAAGTCATGAACATGCACCGATACCCGATCGCACAATCTCCCCGTGCAGAGACGAGCGTGACTTACAGAATCGAGGTCACCCCCCGGAGCGGCAGGCTTGGCCCGTGCCTGCAAGGGCGCTGGCGGGGCGCTCTCGCCCTCGCCGCCTGTCTGCTCGTGGTGCCGCTCTCGCTCCTCGCCGCCGGATCCGAAGGGAGTACCTCGACGACCGCGGAGTCCATCTCGAGGGACCAGCCGGCGTCGCCCTCGAGCGCCGGCGCCAAAGCCAGCCCGTACGGCCCCTTCCGCACCGACCCGGCCCAAGGCATCCCCAAACACGCTTACTCCCCTTTTGACAAGCTGAACCAGCCCCCGCCGTATCAGCCGGTCGCGGGCCGCGACTTTCTCCCCGGCCGAGTGGTCGTGAGACTGATGCCGCCGGCGACGTCTCGCACCAAGTCGCTCGACGGCCTGCCGGATGTAGCCGCGCTCGAACGAGTGTTCGCCGCCCACGGTTTGACCGGGGTGGAGCGGGTCTTTCCCTATGCCCGGCCGCCGTCCCGAGTCGCCCTCCAGAGGGTCGGCTCGCCTCGGGGCGGGCAAATGCCCGACCTGACGCGTTGGCTGCGCGCCCGGTGTCCGGCCGGCCAGGACGTGTTCGAGTTGGTGAAGGAACTGGCGCAGCACCCGGATGTCGAGCTGGCCGAGCCGGAGTACGTGCGTCGGCTGGCGGGGGGGAGTTCTCCCGACCCCTTGTCCGAGAACCAGTGGCACCTGGCGGCGGCCAAGGTCCCCGAGGCTTGGGCGTACCTCGAGAGCCAGGGGCTGCCGCCCGGGGGCAACCGGGACATCGTGGTGGCGGTGATCGACAGCGGGGTGGACTACAACCACCCCGATCTGGCCGCCAATATGTGGGTCAACAGCCGCGAGATTCCGGGCAACGGGATTGACGACGACGGCAATGGGTTCGTGGACGACGTGCATGGGTGCAGCACGGTGGGTAACGCGAGCAGCCACTCCGGCAACCCGATGGACGATCACGGGCACGGGACCCACGTGGCGGGGATCATCGCCAGCCAAGCCAATAACGGCCAAGGCGGTGTGGGTGTCGCTCACAACATCCAGATTCTGGCGGTCAAGGCGGCCCAGTACTCGGGCACGCTGGCCAGCTCCGACGTCGCCGAGGGGATCCAATACGCGGTGACGCAGGGGGCCAGCGTCATCAACATGTCCTTCGGCGGTTACGCCGCGTCGCAGGTCGAAGCGGATGCGTTGGCGGTTGCCTTCGGGCAGGCGATCCTGGTCGCGGCGGCGGGCAACGAGGGGATCCCCAACGAGCCCTGCGACAGTCCGATCGCGCCGCGGGCGTTGTATCCGGCAGCCTACAACTGGGTCTTGGGGGTGATGGCCCAGAGCCGGACCCCGGACGGCCAGGGGAACCATCTGGCGCCCTTCTCGAATTTCGACGGCGTGGCCAACACCTCGATCGAATACGAGCTGATGGCCCCCGGGGTCGATGTCTGGAGCACGCTGCCCGGCGGACAATACGCCGCGTGGGACGGCACCTCGATGGCGGCCCCCCTGGTTTCGGGAATTGCCGCCCTGGCCCGCACCCGCTGGACCGACAAGAACCTCTATCCCTCCCGCTTCATCATGGGTCAGGTCGCGGCCGCCGGTCCGCTGCGGCAAGGCCGGTCCGCTCCGGACGGCCGACCGTCGGCGTCCTACGCGACCGCGGATGCCCTGGCCGCGCTGACCACTGTGCCCAAACCGCAACTCAGCTATCTGGAACACTGGCTCTTCGACACGAGCGCGCAGTCGCCCGCCAACGACGCGGACGGCATCGTCGACGCCAACGAGACCATCGACTTGGCGGTGGTGGTCCGCAACCGCTGGGGCAAAGCCGACCCGGTCCAGGCGCGTCTCGAAGCCCGGGCGCCAGGGGCGGCACAGACCGATCCGTACGTGAGCTGGATCACCGACACGGTCGATTACGGGGCGATCGGGTCGTTCAGCGTCGACGACAACGGCTTGATCTACGACGCGCAACAGCGAGTGACGGGCGTCCAGCACCCGTTCCGTTTTCGCGTCTCGGCCGATTGCCCGAACGACCACGTGATTCCCTTCCGCCTGGTGCTCACCGCCCGGAACGGGTTGGACCCGGCCGACCCGGCGCAGTACCCGTTCGAATCGCGGTTCTCGCTCATCGTCCAGCGGGGGCGCGAGCTGCCGCGGATTATCTCGCAGGACCTGACGCTCACCAAGGACTACTACTGGCTGGTGCCGGACCGCACCCTGGTCGAGTCGAGGGCGACGTTGACCATCGAGGCGGGCACGCAGGTGCAGTTCTGGAGCAGCGGCCCGAACAGCCCCTACTATCCCAATCCGAACGCCCTGATCCAGGTCGAGGGCACGCTCGACGTCCAGGGCACGGCCGCCGAGCCGGTCGAGCTGTTCAACTCGACGCTCCTGCCCAAGGCGGTCGTCAATGTGTTCACGCCGTCGGACCCCGGCCGGATCCTGCTGCGCTATGCCCGGGTGCGCAATCCACTGCTGACCGCGGGGCTGATCGACCACTGCTATTTCACCCAGCAAAGCACCCGGTACGGTGAACGCCCCAACTACCTCGGCGCCGGGACTCCGCAGACCGCCTCGTACTCGATCTACAGGAAGATGGGCGGGGAGTTCCAAATGACCGTGTACTCGCCGACGCTGCGGCAGAATCTGTTCGAGGGGTGCGACCTGGCCTTGAGTGACAAAACCAAGATCGGGCAGGGCAACGTGTTCTTCCCGACCTCCCGATCGTCCGCCTATGGCGTCGGTTTCAGTCTGGACCGCCACACCTACGTGCTGAGCGTCTTTCCCACGAACGTCACCGGCGGGGCGGCCGGGCCCAAGACCTACTTCGCCATCTCGCTCTCGACCAGTTTCGATGCCGCGGAACAGTTTGCCCGCCAGTTCGGCGGCCACCTGGTGACGGTCAACGATGCGGCGGAGAACTCCTTCCTGCTGGCTTATCGGCAATTCATGACGGCCAACAACTTCGCGCGGCTTTACCCGAACCTGATCAACATCCCCGCCCTGGACGCGGGCCGGGGGGGGCCCTTCAACGCCTGGGAGGAGTTCCGCGAATTCTATCCTCTGAGGCTCGGGCTGGTGGCGGAGGCCGGCACCACCAACTACGTCTGGGTGAGCGGCGAGCCGCTCGCCTACCAGAACTGGAACTCGGGGCACCCTGTGGTCGGCCCGCGACACGCAGGCATGATCACGGATCAGGGACATCCCGACAAAGGGCGGTGGATCGTCACCGAAAACGGCCCTTGGATCGCAGAGGTTCCCGGTACTTGGTCGCAAGCGCAGATCGACGCCGTGCGCCAGGCCTACCTGCTGCGGGGTGAATTCAACCAGGTCAAGCACAACGCCTTCCTGAATCGCTGGTGGGATTTCCCGAGCTGGATGCGGCTGCATGCGGAGGGGAACCGGGCGAATTGGGTGTACCTGACCGATAATTTCTGGGGGACGACCTCGACCAACCTCATCGACGCCCTCCTCTACGATTACCAGGACGACTTCAACAAGGGACGTTACATCTATCAACCGATCCTCACCAACGCACCGGTCGAGTGCTACCCCTTCGTCGCCAGCCTCAGGCTCTCCACCAGCGGGTCGCCGGACACCATGATCGTGGGGGCCGAGGACGTGACGTTCACGGTGACCTTCAATCGGGACATGAACACAGCGGTGCAACCGCAGGTCTCGTTCGGACCGGCGGCGCCGCTCACCGATTACTTGGCGCACCCGATCGACGGCGGCTGGCGCGACGCGCGCACCTGGACGGGCGTCTTCCAGGTCACTTCAGCCACAGGCGACGGTTACCAACTCGTCCGGATCGCGGGCGCGGTGGCGGCGGACGATCCCTGGTTGGTGACCGGCGACGACGCCGGCCGGTTCCGCTTCGAGATCGTCACTTCGGGCACCGAATCGATGACCCTCCAGGCCACCGGCGGTGAGGCCAAGGTCGATCTGGCTTGGTTGCAGGACGATTTCGACCTACTGGCCGGCTACAACCTCTATCGGTCGAGCAACCCGAGCAACAACTTCGCCCGCATCAACCCGACCATCGTCCCCTCCCAACAAAAGACCTACCGCGACGCGCAGGTCCAGCCCGGTCAGCCCTATTACTACAAGTTCACCGTGGTGAAGACGGACATGACCGAGTCCGGCTTCTCGAATGTCGCCCAGGGAACGCCGCGGGACACGATCCCCCCCGTGATCGTCCACACGCCGGTCACGGTCGCCTCGCCGGGCCTCGCGCTGACCCTCTTGGCCGACGTGACCGACAATGTCGGGGTCCAGGCCGTGACGTTGTTCTTCCGCCTGACGGGGGGCGCGAATCCGTACGAGGCCCACCCCATGACCCGCACCGCCGGCAACCGCTACGCCGCCAGCTTGGAGGGTGCGCGGGTGACTTCGCCCGGGCTCGACTACTACCTCGAAGCCACGGACGGCATCAGCACGGCCCTGGCGGGGCGACCGGAGCGGCCCAACACCGTCCTCGTCGCCGATCGACCGGTCGTCACCGCCGCCACCCCCGGGCGGGGCCCGGCCTCCGGCGGTACGGCGCTCACCGTCGTGGGCGCTAACTTCCGGCCCGTCGCCACCGTCACCGTGGGTGGCCTTCCGGCGACGCAAGTGATCCGCGTCGACTCGAGTCGCCTGACCTGCGTCACCCCGGCCCATTTCCCGGCGGCGGCAGACATCGTTGTGACCAACCCGGACGGCCAGAGCGGGATGTTGCTGCGGGCTTTCATCTTCGAGAGCGACACCGTGTCGTTGAGCCTGCCGAACACAGGCGGCGCGCCCAGCCAGCACGCCGGAGTCCCCGTGAACGCGGCGAACGTTCAAGGGTTGGCGGCGGTGGACCTCACCGTCACGTTCAATGCCGCCGTGCTCCGGGGGCGGGGTGCGCGGACGGGCAGTCTAACGCCAGGGTGGAGCCTGGTGGTCAACACGGCCACACCAGGACAAGTGCGGTTATCGCTGGCGGCGGTGGGCGGGACCGCCGCCGGCGAAGGCAGCCTGGCGATCCTCGAGTTCGAGGTGGTCGGCGCAGCCGGCTCGAACTCGCCGTTGCGGCTGGCCAACGCCTCGCTCAACGACGGCGCCGTGCGGGTACAGCCGGCCGACGGCTCGTTCGCTGTCGCTCCAGCGTACAACGTCAGCGGCACGATCGCCTATTGGCACCGCGGAACGGCTGTCGCCGATGCGCTGCTCACGCTCGATGGCGATCGGGTGTTCACCGGCGTTTCGGACCCAACCGGCCGGTACACCGTGCAGGGCGCACCCTCCGGCGCCTACACCCTCCGCGCCAGCAAGGCAGATGGCGTGGCCGGCATCACCGCCTATGACGGCTCGCTCGTGCTCCAGCATGCCGCTGCTCTCAACACCCTGACCGGCGATGCGGCCACGGCCGCCGACGTGGACAAGAGCGGCGCCATCACCGCCATGGACGCCTTCTACATCCTCCAGAAAGCGGTGGACCTGATCGCCCTGCCGTTCCCCGGCGCAGGATCGGTGTGGGACTTCCGGCCAAACAGCCGCACTTACCCGAACCTCAATGGCCACGTCTCCGGTCAGGATTTCGTGGCCGTGCTCCTAGGGGATGCCTCGGGCAACTGGGCGACGGGTGGACCGGGCCTGGCAGCCACGCAAGGGACGGGACCAGGGTCGGTCCGCCTGGCTTCGGCCGGTGTCCGCTCGGGTTCGCCAGCGGGTGCGTCACCGGCGGAAGCCGTGATCTTGGGGCTGAAACGCCTCCCACAGACTCACTCCGCCGGGGAACGGTTGTGGCTGCTGGCCCGGGCTGTAAAGCCCTCTGTCTACAGCCTCGACTTGACGCTCGCCCTGCCTTCCTCGGCGTCCGCGGTGAGTTCTGTCCGCCCGGGGCCGATGGCCGAGTCACTGACCGTGGTGACCAACACGAACCGGCCGGGACAGTTACGCGTGGCCATGGCGGGCGCGGTTCCGATCGCAGGCGTGGGCGGTCTGCTGATTGTCGAGTTGCCAGCGACCGAGAATGGCGAGGCCACCATCCTTCAAGCCTCGATCAACGAGGGCGCCGTCCCGGTCCAAATCGACGTCACCAGCCTGGCCTTCGACCAGGACACCGACGCCGACGGACAGACCGACTGGCAGGAGATCCGCGCCGGCACCGACCCGCGCAACGGCCAGTCGCGCTTCGCCATGCTCGACGTCGCCCTACAAGCGGATGGCGGCGTCCAGATCATCTGGTCGGCCGTGCCCGGGAGGAAATACCAGCTCCAAACCAAAGCGGCGGTCGACGACCCGACCTGGCTGGACGTGGGCGACGAGGTGACCGCCAACGGCAGCAGCGCCTCCCAGGTCGAGAGGCTGCAACCGCCTGCGCCGCGGAGGATCTACCGGACCCTGCTGGTGGACTAGCCGGAAGCGCCGGACCAACGCGAAACCCAATTGCTTGAGTGGAGGCAAATGATCCCGGCCGCATGAAGGCGCAACGCAATCGCTCAGGAAAGGCAACCGCCAACCGCGCGGAACAGCCCAACGAGCCCCCACTGGGCCTCCGCCAATCTCGCCGGGCTTTGGCGTCTTTGGCGTATTCTGCGGTTGGTTGCGTGCCAGGTGAGCAGTCAGGGCGCAACCCGGCACAAACCGGTTTCGAGTTCCTTGCAGCCTATCCGGGCAAACCTGGCCTTTGTCGTGTGGCTGAGCAGTGACTCCCAAACCATGATGACCAACCCAACCCCAAAAATCCCCAAGCCTATGACCTCAGCAATATGGCGCATAATCGTACCCCAATTGGCTCGACTCGTCGTGTCCTTAGGCGCAACGAGCCTCGTGCCGGCGCTCGATGCCCAAGGGACAGTGGTGACGCAATGGCTCCGTAAGTTCGGTCTCGGCACGCTGGAGTCCGGCGCCTACTCGGCGAACGGGCAGTTCATCGTAACGAGCGGGAACTGGGGAGCCCACGTGTGGCAGGCTGACACTGGCTTGTTGCTACGCAGCCTCGGCGACCAGGACGGCCCGATGGACGCGGTGGCGATCTCCCCCGACGGGAGCCTCGTGGCCACGGGCACCGGGAACTGGAACGGGAGCGATTTCACCGCCAAGCTCTGGCGGACGGCGGACGGCACCCTGGACCGCGCGCTCACCGGTCACGCGGGGATGGTGCATGGGATCGCGTTTTCGCCCACGGGGGATCGCGTCTTGACGGGCAGCGCGGACAAGACGGCCAAGGTCTGGCGCACGAGCGACGGCGCACTGCTCCAGACGCTCACCGGGCACAACGGGAGGGTGTTTGCCGTGGCCTTTTCCCGCGACGGCACCCAGGCGGTCACGGGCAGTTATGATGACACCGCCCGCCTCTGGCGGCTGAGTGACGGCAAGCTCCTCAAGACATTCGAAGGCCACCCGAACTCAGTGCTCACGGTCGCCATCTCGTCGGACGCGACCAAGCTGATGACCGCCGATGCCTGGGACAACGTTCGGTTATGGCGAGTGAGCGACGCGGGCTTGATCCGCGAGATCAAGGACGCGGGCATGGAAGCGGCGCTTTCGCCTGATGGCAACCTCATCCTCTCGGGCCGGTCCGACAACACGGTCAAGCTATGGCAGGCGAGCGACGGGGCCCTCTTGCGCACCTGGGAAGGGGATGCGGGTCTCTACGGCGGCGGGATCAGGCTGGTGGCGTTCTCGCCGGACGGAACACAAGCGCTGGCCGGGAGCCAGGACGCTTCGCTCAACCTGTGGCGGACAACCGAGGGAAGCCTGGTCCGACGTCTCCGCGGCCACAACACGCGGCTTCTGGAAGCCGTGGCCGTCTCCCCTGACGGCGGGACGATCGCGACCGGAGAAAAGGGTAACATCAGGACTTGGCGCGCCAGTGACGGCGAGCTGCTTGGCAGCTTCCCGGGTTACGCCCGTGTCCTGCAGTTCTCGCCCGACGGATCGATGCTGCTTTCGTGCCCGGCCAATGCGGCCACGCTCCGGCGGGTGAGTGACGGTACTTTGGTCAGCACCCTCTCGGGGCACACTGGGCCGGTGTTTTCGGTGGCTTTCTCACCCGACGGAAGCCTAGCTCTGACCGGGGCAAGTGGTAACGTCGGTGGCGACCAGACTGCGAGACTCTGGCGGGTCAGTGATGGAACCCTCCTGCGGACTCTTGTCGCGCATCGCGACGGTGTGTTCTCCGTGGCTTTCTCGCCCGACGGAATGAAGGCGCTCAGCGGCGCCTGGGACGGGGTCGCCCTGACCTGGGACGTGTCCGACCTGGTGCCGAAGCCAGCCCCGGTCCTGACCATCCAGCGAGCGGCAGGCAAGGTCCAAGTGAGTTGGACCGGCGGCGGAACGCTCCAACAATCGGACCGCGTGCAAGGCGACTTCGCGCCCGTCCCCACCCAAACCAACCCGTATGAAATCGATCTGGTCGGAACCGCGTTCTTCCGCGTCGTCCGGTAGGGCAGGTTTTTCAGAAACCCTCGTTGGCACTTATGAAGGCATGCATGGAACCGGCTCGTCGGGTCTTGACCCAGGGGCAAACGGCGATGTTTAGGGCTTGGCTCTCGTTGTCCCTGTAGGCGGCTCCGCGCACCCCGCCCAAGTCCCCGCGGCGGTCGTGGCATGGCCAGTTGGGACAGGCTCATCAGCCACCGAGAGGGACTGCAAGTCGGCGGTAGGGCGCGCAGTCCTCTGCGCGCCGTAAACCCCTGTGGACACAGGAAGCCGCGGCGAGGGAGGTCGCACACCAACTCGATCGAGTGCTGCTGCGCTTCGGCCAACGTGAGCGATTGCATGGTCCGTATATGGGCGCGCTGGAGTCCGATGCCAACTTCGAAAACGGGGGAAGTGTTACTGACGACGCGCCTGAGCGACGTCCTCCAGGGCTTCGGTCATGCCGTCCTGTCGAGGAATGCCGCGTTCCGCCAGGGACACCCCAGAAGCGTACTGATCCAGCGCCGCCCTCCCCGCGCCCTGTTCCAGGGAAAGCCAGCCCTGGGCGTAGAAGCGGCAGGCCAGTTCGATCTGCATGAGCCGCTCCCGTTCGCCGGATGCCAAAGGCAGACTGGCGAGGGTTTGCTCGTCGAGCTTCCAGTCCGCCAAGAATTGCAGCAACTCCGTTGTCGCGTGCACGGGAACCAACTCGGCCAAAGCGCACTCCCTCAGCACCAACTCCCCCTCGGTCGAAGCTCGCCAGCGTGTGTTCAGGGAGGCGGGGGGCGAACTGCGGCCAGAGGTCGGGTATGCCTCTCCGACGCTTGTTCGGCTCAGCCAGCGGTTGTGTTCCCGACAAGTTCCGTGCCAAGCGGCCATCTACACTTTTGCAGATACCGGCGGGTTCGGCGGCTCGATAGATTGGCGCCGTCTGGGTGATGAGAACTGAGGGGCTATCGGCTCGCTGTCGGCCTGTCGCCAACAGGTGCCACCTCCAGCACGGCTTGACGCGGCGCCAACCAGTTGTGCTCGGCCTCGAGCCGCGATGGCGTGGCTTGGGCATCCTGCCCAAGCTCCCCAGCTCGCAGGCGGGACGCCCACGCCACTGGGCGCGTGTTCCCCCTTTGCCTGGGCCGCAGTTTATGATAGCCCTACGACCGCATGGGTTGCCGCTTCGTTCAGCGTGCCGCGGTCGCCTGGGCGGCGGTCGCCGCGTTGGGGTTGCGGGTGTCCGCCACGGCGGGCGAAACGGCCGCTGGGCGACTCGGCGTGCCGGCGCGTGCCGGGGCCGCCGCCGTTGCTCCGTCTCAGCGCGTTGCGGATCGGCCCACCTACCGCCTCACCCGTTACACCGCCGAGCAGGGCTTGCCGCAGAACAGCGTTCGGGCGCTGCTCCAGACGCGCGAGGGGTATCTCTGGGTCGGCACGCTGGCCGGCCTAGCCCGGTTCGACGGCGTGACGTTCGATGTCTTTAACGCCAACAACACCCCGGAGATGAGGCACGACGCCATCAATGCCCTGGCTGAAGACCAGCGGGACGGCAGTCTCTGGATCAACACCGGCAGCGGCTTGTTGCGGTATCGCGAACATCGGTTCGAGCGCTTCGCCGAGGAAGAAGGGTTCCCGCATCCGTTTGGCCGGTTGTGGCCCGCACGCGACGGCGGTCTATGGTATTCGCCGCACCCGGGCCAACTCGTCCGGCTCCAGGACCGCACCGTCCAAAGCTGGCAACTGCGCCCCCGCCGCGTTGTTGCGGACGGCGAGGAAATCGTGGGGCACTTTATCAATCAGGTCGAAGAAGAGCCGGGAGGGAGCTTGCTGGTCTTGATGCACATGGGCCTCTTCCGGTTCGAACCGGCGACCGGCGCCAGCAGCCGGCTGGGATTGCCGGGCGCGACCGACACCAGTTACCGGCATTTCCACAGGCAACCTGACGGCACTGTGTTTGTGGCCGCTCGGGAAGGCCTCTGGCGCGGCGCTGAGCGGCAATGGGAACGCATCGAATCGGTGGCGGCGACCGATCCTCAATGTCCCGCGCGGATCTGCGCGTCGGTCCAGGGGGAATTGTGGGTTGGTTGGAGCATGGACGGTCCGCCCCGGATCGCCCGGTTCACGGCCGAGGGTTCGAAGTTTCTGGATCTGTCCGGTCTGCCCGATTACCCGATGAACGAGTTTCTTCAGGACCGCGAGGGGCATTGGTGGCTGGGCACCGAGTCCGGCCTGTGCCAGTTGCGCCCCAAAGCGGTGCGGGTTTACGCGCGCGAGCAGGGGGTGCGTAATGACTTCGTCAAATCGCTCACCGCCGGCCCGGATGGCACGATCTGGCTGGGCACCGATCGGGGCGTCAGTTCCATCAGGGATGGACAGGTGACGAATCTGCCGCCGGTCGAGCCGCCCGCGAGTTGGGGTCGTCCGGAGGGCCTGCTGGCCGATCGTCGCGGCCGAGTCTGGTACGGGGTGCGAGCCAACACGGTGGCGACCTTCGAGCACGGGGCGTGGGCGTCGCCATCGCCGTTGAGTCTTGGAGAGAGCTGGGTGCGCACGCTCTACGAAGATCGGTCCGGCCGAATCTGGGCCGGCTTCGACCGCGGGGTGGCCTGGATGGACGAGGCCGGCGCCGTGCAGGTGCTCCCCCAGACAGGCTCGGAGTGGGACGTGCGGGTCATCCACCAGGATCGCCGCGGCGATGTCTGGTTCGGCACCTACGGCGGCGGGTTGATTCGCCTCCACGACGGACAGATGACCGCCTTCAGCACGACGCGGGGTGAGCACAACAACCGGGCCTGGTGGATTCACGAGGACGCGGAGGGGATCTTCTGGGTCGGGACGCGCAACGGCCTGAACCGATTTGTGCCGCCCTCAGCGCAAACCGGAAAGCAGAAAGCAGCAAGCAGAAATCAAGCCGGCCACACCAACCCCGTGCCTTCCTCCGTCGCTCGTCAGGCGGCCGGCGGCACGCCTGAAGGGCACTTCTTCACCTTCACCACTCAGCACGGCCTGCACGAGAATACCGTCAACAACATCCAGGAGGACGACTTCGGCAATCTCTGGCTCAGCGGTCTGCAAGGCATCTACCGGGTGGCGCGCCAGGAGCTGAACGCGGTGGCGGCGGGCCGCCAGACTCAGGCGCGGGTGCTTGCCTTTGGTGAAGCCGACGGGATGCTCAACAGCCAGTGCAACGGCGGCGTCATCCAGCCCTCCGGCGGCAAGGACCGGCTGGGCCGCATTTGGTTTCCGACCGCGTGTGGCGCGGTGATGGTGGACCCGCAGACGATCCGCCGCAACGACGTGCCGCCGCCGGTGGTGGTCGAGCAGGTGAAGGCGGATGGAAAGGTGGTTTACGGGGACGGCCTGGCAGCGTCACCTCCGCCACCTCCTCCAACCGCCAGACACAGTCCTCAATCCGGCAGCCGTCAGCCGCCAGTCAGGTTGCCGCCCGGCCGGGCGCGCGTGCTCGAGATCCACTACACCGCCAACAGTTTCGCCGCCCCGCATCGGATGCGCTTTAAGTACCGGCTCGAGGGCGTGGACCGGGATTGGCATGACGACGATCAGAACCGGCGCACGGCCTTCTATACGAGCCTGTGGCCGGGCGACTACACCTTCCTGGTCACCGCGTGCAACAACCACGATGTCTGGAGCGAGGCGCCCGCGCGGTTCGCCTTCACCCTCGAGCCGCAGTTTTGGCAGACGTGGTGGTTCTACGCGCTGGCCGCGCTGGCGATCGTGGGCTTAGCCGCCGCCATCCAGGCGTACCGCCTCCGCTGGCAGCGGCGTCTCCTTAAGGTGGAACACCAACAGGCCCTGGCCGACGAACGCACCCGCATCGCCCGGGATTTACACGACGACCTCGGCACCTCGCTCACGGGCTTGGCGCTCGAGGTGGATGTCTTGCGGCGGACGCCGGACGCCACCGCCCAACTCACCCACCACCTGGGCGAGACCGCGGCACGCATCCGCGCCCTGGCTGCGCACATGCGCGAGGTCGTTTGGGCCGTCAACCCCCAGTGCGATACCGTGTCGAGCTTGGCCAGTTACCTCGAACAACAGGCCGGGCAGTTCTTGAAGGCCGACGGCTTGCGCTGCCGGCTCGAATTCCCGGAAGACATCCCGCCTCTCCCGCTCGACGGTGCAACTCGGCACCAACTGGCGCTCGGGGTGCGCGAGGCGCTGACCAACGCCGTCCGGCATGCTGCGGCCACCGAAATCGTGTTGAGTTTGCGGGTCGAGCCGGACCAACTCGTTGTGCAGGTGAGCGACGACGGGCGAGGGTTCCACGTCGCCGAAGGCCGCAGTTCCGGCCACGGGCTAGCGAACCTGTCCGCCCGCCTGGCGCGGCTGGGGGGCGCCTGCGAATGCCGGTCGGTGCCCGGCGGCGGAACGACCGTCGAGCTGCGTGTGCCGTTGGTCGCCGGTCCTGTCCGCCGCCCGAATCCGCCTTCGCCGTGAGCATCCGCGTGGCCATCGTCGAGGACGACCGGAGGGTGCGGGAGAATCTAGCGCTGTTGATCGACCGCGCCCCAGGTTTCTCCTGCGTCGCCGCCTGCGCCAGCGCGGAGGAAGCCCTCAAGCGTCTGCCGGACGTTGCGCCCGAGGTGGTGCTAATGGACATCCACCTGCCCGGCCAATCCGGCATCGAGTGTGTCAGCCGCTTGCGCCGCGTGCTGACGCGCACGCACGTCATCATGCTGACCGTCGAGGAAGACAGCGAACAAGTCTTCGAGTCGCTCAAGGCCGGCGCCACCGGCTATTTGGTCAAGCATGTGTCGCCGGAGGAGATCCTGGAAGCGGTCGCGGAGGTGCAGCGGGGTGGGGCGCCGATGTCCAGTCACATCGCGCGGCGAGTCGTCACGGCGTTCCGCCAGGCGGTCGCGGTGGCCAACGGCGATTTGCGGCTTAGCGCGCGAGAGGAGGACATCCTGCGGTTATTGGCCAAGGGCCATCGCTCGAAGGAGATCGCGGACGAGTTGGGCATCGCGCTCGGCACGGTCAACACCCACGTGCGCCACATTTACGAGAAACTGCATGTCCGCTCGCGCGCCGAGGCCGTAGCGCGGTACGCGCAGGGTTCCCCCCCGCGCGCTCAGGGTTAAACGGTCACCCATCGGACACGGACCGCCCGCTGCCCCGCGGCCAAGATGGCCGCGCTCCCTCCCCAACGGAGAGCGGGCGTCTCGCCCGCTGCCCCGCGGCCAAGATGGCCGCGCTCCCTCCCCAACGGAGAGCGGGCGTCTCGCCCGCTGCCCCGCGGCCAAGATGGCCGCGCTCCTTCCCCAACGGAGAGCGGGCGTCTCGCCCGCTGCCCCGCGGCCAAGATGGCCGCGCTCCCTCCCCAACG
>VHCO01000172.1 GCA_016871715.1 Verrucomicrobiota bacterium | reverse complement strand
TCTGTATACGGGCGGGACTGAGGGAGCGTCTCGGGGCGGGGCTGGGGCGGGAGCGGGCCAGGCGGCGAGGGCAGCGGCGGGGGCACCAGGGGAAGAGGATGGGGCAGGGAGAGGGACCCGCGGGCAAGATGCCCGCGCTCCATTCTTGGCCGGCGCGCAGGCTGCAGCGGGGTCCGAGGAACAGCGGAAGGGAAGGGTGCATGAGTGGCAGGAGGTTGGGGCGGAGTATCGGCAGCGGCTATTTGTGCGCGGGGGGGTGTCTGGGAGCAGCCAGAAGAAGGAGTTGAGTCGGGAGCAGATCCGGCGGGTGTTGGAGAAGGGCGGGGAGTTGAGCATGGGGGAGGTGTTACGGTTGCGGATACGGCACATGACGGATGGGGTGGTGCTGGGTTCGAAGGGGTTTGTGGATGCGGTGTGGTTGGCGCATCGGGAGCGGTTTGGGTCGAAGCGGCGGAGCGGGGCGCGGCCGATTCGGGGCGGCGGGGCGCCGCTGGCGGGGCTGAGCGCCTTGCGAGATCTGCGCGTGGCAGGCGTATCCTGAGCTCGGCCAGGTTGGCATTGCGCTTGCGGGAGGGGAGCGAGCGGATCGAGCCGAGTGGCCTGTGAACGACCGCCGGCCGAGTGGCCGGTGGTTGTCACGGGGGGGCTTCACGAGACCGCGGGAAGGAAAACTCGATTTTTTTCCTTTGTCTGGGGTAGGGGCCTATGGTGAGTTGTAGTCCATTGGGACTCGCGACCGCTCACTGAACCTGAACGAGACTGAACCTATGGCGACGATGCACGAGATCGACTACCAGATACATGGCGACGACATGCAGTTCGTGGAGATCGAACTGGACCCGATGGAGGCGACGGTGGCCGAAGCCGGCGCCATGATGTACATGGAAGACGGAATCGAGATGGAGACGATCTTCGGGGACGGCTCGCAGGAGAACAGCGGCTTTTTGAAGTCGCTGCTGGGGGCCGGGAAACGGCTGCTCACGGGCGAGTCGCTGTTCATGACGGTGTTTCAGAATCGGGCGTCTGGGAAGCGCAAGGTAGCGTTTGGGGCGCCGTACCCGGGGAAATTGATTGCGATTCACCTGGCTGAGATTGGCGGGGAGTTCATCGCGCAAAAGGACGCGTTCCTCTGCGCGGCGAAGGGCGTGAGCGTGGGCATTGCCTTCCAGAAACGGATTGGCGTGGGGCTTTTTGGCGGAGAGGGTTTCATCATGCAACGGCTCCAGGGCGATGGCTGGGCCTTTGTGCATGCTGGGGGCACGCTGAGGAACCGCGACCTCGCCGCGGGCGAGGTGCTGCGCGTCGACACGGGCTGCATTGTGGGCTTCCAGCCTTCGGTGGCGTACGACATCCAGTACGTGGGCAAGATCAAGTCGGCCTTGTTCGGCGGCGAAGGTCTCTTCTTCGCCACGCTGCGGGGCCCGGGTCGAGTTTGGATTCAATCGCTTCCGTTCAGTCGGTTGGCGGACCGCATTTACGCGGCTGCGCCGAAGGCGGGAGGCCAAGCCAAGGGTGAAGGCTCGATTCTGGGCGGGCTGGGTCGCCTCATCGACGGCGACAACTAATCCTGTTATGCGCTCCAACCGGTTTCTCTCTGGCTGCGAGGGCCTACAGAACGTCGTCGTGTCGATGCGTGGGATCGGGCTGCCGCCTGCGCGGGGATCGGCGCATCGCGCTGGGACGTGTTGCGCGTGCCTCGCGCCGGCCGTGGTGGCCTGTCTCCTCACGTATGCCTCGGCCGCAGAGGCGCCGCCGCCCGACCGCGCGAAGCAGAGTTTTCGGGTGCCCATGAGTGACGGTGTCCGGTTGGCCACAGACGTCTTCCTGCCGGCTGGCGAAGGTCCCTTTCCGGCGGTGATCGCGCGCACGCCATACAACAAGGACGGGCTGGGTCAACTCGGCGGGGACGGGGCGCGACGCGGGTATGCCATGGTCTTTCAGGACACGCGCGGTCGCTTTGCATCTGAAGGCGAGAACCTGCCGTTCGAAGCGGACGGGTGGAAACCGCACCGGGACGGCGTGGAGACGATCGCTTGGCTGCAACGGCAGCCGTGGTGTAACGGGCGGATTGGCACCTACGGCGGGTCGGCGGTGGGGATCACGCAATTGCTGTTGGCGGGGGCAGGCACGGACGGCGTCGCCGCTCAGCACATCACGGTGGGGGCACCCAGTCTGTACCACGATTGCGTTTATCCTGGGGGCGTATTCAAGAAGGCCATGATCGAAGACTGGCTGCGGATTTCGCGGTTCAGCACCAACGCCCTCCTGCTTTGGACGCGCCATCCGGTCCACGATGCCTACTGGCGCGACCGCGAGCTGGGCGACCGCTATTGCGAAGTGAATGCGCCCGCCGTCCACATTGGCGGGTGGTTCGACATCTTCGCTCAAGGGACCCTGGACGCCTTTGTCGGCTACGACCGGGAGGGCGGTCCGCGGGCGCATGGGCGCCAGAAGCTGGTGATGGGCCCCTGGACCCACGGCGTGTTCAGCGAGAAGGCGGGCGAGCTGCAGTTTCCGAATGCCAAGAAGCCTCCCACGACGTTTCACGATCCTTGGCGCTGGTTCGATCACCATCTGCAAGGAGCGACCAACGGTGTCGAACGCGACCCGGCGGTGGTCTATTACGTCATGGGGGACGTGGAGGATCCCGCCGCGCCGGGCAACACGTGGCGCACGGCCGACCGGTGGCCGCCTGTGGTCACTCGGCCCACCCGCTGGTACCTCCAGCCCGACCGGACCTTGTCGCGGTCGGCGCCGGCCCAACCGGGGACCCTGACCTACAGTTACGATCCGAGCCAGCCGGCGCCGACTGTAGGGGGCCCGCAACTGACGTTGCCGGCGGGACCGAAAGACCAACGTCCACTGGAGAACCGACCTGACGTGCTGGTATTCTCGACGGAGACCTTGACCGCCCCGGTCGAGGTCACTGGCCGGGTGTACGTCCATCTGGAGGCGAGCAGCGACGCGCCCGACACGGACTTTTTCGCCAAGCTCTGCGATGTCTATCCGGACGGGCGCTCGTTCAACCTGTGTGAAGGCCAGCTCCGCGCTCGTTTTCGCGAGTCGTTTCAGGAGGAGAAACTGCTTGAGCCGGGCCGCCTTGAACGCTTCAAGCTCGATCTTGGCTCGACCAGCGTGGTGTTCAATCGCGGGCACCGCATCCGGCTGCTGGTCACCTCGAGCAGTGTTCCCGGCTACGATCCCAACCCGAATACGGGCGAGCCGTTCCGCGCCAGCGCACGCACGCGCGTGGCCCAGAACACCCTCTCGCTCGGAACGGCGCGGACCTCGTACCTGCTACTGCCCGTAGCCGGCGAGTGAACGCCGGGGTGGGCGGCCTGGGTTAGACCTGCCCATTGACCTTGACTGATGGTCGCGCCAGGAGGCCTCGGCGGTGACCGGCCGATAGGTCGGCGCCCTTACTGCCTTACTGCCGCCGCTTGTCCCAGCCCTGTTCCTTGATCAGTTGTTCGAGGGCGGCTAAGGGCGCGAACTCGGCCGGCAACCGCTGGAACTTGACCAGGTACTTGAAGGCGTCGCGTACGCGGCGTGCCTCGTCGCGTTTGGCCGGCAATTGGGCTGGCGTCAACTGCTTGAGGCTGGCGACGTATTGCTCGGCCAAGGCCTGTGCCCGTTCCGATGTCGCACGCTCCAGCTCGTACACGAGCGATTCCATCAGCCCTAGCATCTCCGAAATCGGGTCGGTCGCCACAGCCGACTTCGCCGTTGCCTCACGGATCGAAGCGGCCACCTCGCGGCGTTTGGCGAGAGTGGCTTCGGGCGTGAGGTAGCCGTCGGTGCCGCCATCGGCTGGCCGCGGCGGCAGCTCGCGGTACCAGATGTTGCGGAAGCGAGTCGGGTTACCGTGGTCTTGCAGACTCAGCGGTCCCTGTGCCGGGAAGGGCCCGGGGCGGGTCCGCCCCATGTGGCCACCTGACCCCTCGAGCACCGCGTGGTCCTGCACGAGCACGCCGTTGAGGAAGACGGTGAGGTAACCGGGATCCACCGGCTTGCCGTCGCGGTAGATCGGCCGCCGAAACACAATGTCGTACACTTGCCACTCGCCCGGCGGACGCAGCGGCAGCGCCAAGGGCGGATGAATCCCGTAGTAGGCCCCGGCGTGGCCGTCGGCATAGGTCTCGTTGTTGTACGAGTCCAGGACCTGGACTTCGAGGCGGCCCATGAGGAAGACGCCGCTGTTGCCCCGCCCTTGGCCCGAGCCTTCGACCTTAGCCGGCGCAGCCCATTCGAGGTGCAACTGGCAATCGGCGAACTTGGCTTTGGTGCGAATGCCGCCGCTGCCCGGGACAACCTCCATATAACCGTCTCGAACGCGCCACGGCGCCGGCGCGCCCTTGTCCGTCTCCCACTGGGAGAGATCGGTCCCGTCGAAGAGCCGGATGGCGTCCGAGGGCGGTTGGCCGGGTTGCTCGGGCGCACTGAATGTGCCGGGCGCGACACGCACGGGCTGTGGCCGGTTGCGGTCGTGGACCGCCCAGGGGTGATGGTCGTCGGGTGGGTCGCCGTAGAAGACGGGGCCGGTGGCCGCCGCCCAACTCGTGATGGCCCAAGCCCCAAGGACCAGTGCGCTCGCCAGGAAAGCGGAAGGTGTTTTCATGGCGTGAGCATGGTGCCAAACCCAGGCAGCCGTCAATGGTGGCAAGGCCGGTTCTTCGAGGGCTTGTGTCGGACGCCCCCCCCGGGCGGCCTGACGAGGAAGCTAGAGCCGCACCCACCGCCTGGCCTTGAGCTCGAAGCGCGGCAAGGAGCCTGGCGGAACGGCCACCACCGGCACGCGCAAGGCCAAGGCAGTCCGAAAGGCATGCTCGATCCGCCGAACCAACCCGCCCACGTCCACACACTCGGCGCCGGGCTCGACCCGCAACGCCAGTTCGCTGAGCCCCCCGGCCTCGCGGACCGTGGCCTGATATTCCGCTACATCGCGGAAGCCGCGGAGGATGGCCTCGACGGCGCTGGGAAACACGTTCACGCCCCGAATGACGACCATGTCGTCGACCCGGCCGAGGATGCCACCGGTCAGGGCCAGTTCATGGCGGCCGCAGGCGCACGGGGCCGGATCCAGGATCGTTGGCGCGAAGGCGGGCCGCACCAGATCGCCCGTGCGATAGCGCAACAGGGGCGAACCGGTGCGCCCGAGCGTGGTCAGCACCAACTCGCCTTGTTCGCCGTCGCGCGCCGGCTCGGTCGTCTTGGGATCGATGATCTCCGCGTAGTACGCGGCCTCGATCACGTGGAGCAGGCCGGGTTGTGCCGGGCACTCGAACGTGACCGGGCCCACCTCGGTCATGCCATGGTGATCGAACACGCGAGCGGGACGCCAGAGCGATTCGATCCGTGCGCGCGTGGCGGGGATGCTGCCGCCCGGTTCGCCGGCCACCACCACGCGGCGCACTTGGTGAGCGTGCAGGTCAATGTCCTCTTGTCGAGCCACCTCCGCCAAATGGAGCGCGTAGGTGGGCGTGCAACACAGCACCGTGGCGCCCTGATCGAGGATGGTCCGCAGCCGCCCGGCGCTGCTCAGGCCGCCCCCGGGGATGCATAATGCGCCCAACCGTTCGGCCGCCTCGAAGGCCAGCCAAAACCCGATGAACGGTCCAAACGAGAACGCAAACAGCACGCGGTCAGCCGCGGTCAGGCCCGCGGCCCGATACACCTCGCACCAACTCGTCACCATCGCATCCCAACTCTCAGGCGTATCCAACCAACGCACCGGCACGCCGGTGGTGCCGCTGGTCTGGTGGCAGCGCGTGTAACGCGCCAACGGGTAGGTCAGGTTCGTTCCGTACGGCGGCGATGCCTGCTGGTCGGCTTCGAGCTCGGCTTTGGTGGTGAACGGTATCCGGCGCGCGAACTCCTCCCACCCGGCCGGCTCGGTGCGCTTGAGCCGGGGCCGAATCGCCTCGAACTTGCGCGTGTAAAAGGGATTGGCCCCGAGCACGGCGTCCAACAAGCCGCGCACTTGGGTCCACTGCAGCTCCCGCATCTGTTGGCGCGGCAATCGAGGTTTCCCGGCCATAGCCATCCTCACACGCCGCTCATCGCCGATCGTCGGCCGGCGCCCAGGCGCGCCGGCGAGCCTGCCGCGCGGTCGCCCTACCCCCGATCGCGGTCTCCGTCTCAGCTTGCATCAACGGGCGTCCGCCGCCGGTGCGGACGCGTGGGTTGGGGCCATCGCGACGCGGGCGGGTGTGGGAGCGGGGTTGGGTTTGTAGTAGGTCACCAGGCAACCGCCCAGGGCCGCCAGCAAGATCCCGAGGTAAAACTGAGGTTTGATCGCAGTCCAGCCCCCCTGCGGCGGGTGCAGCCAGAGGGAATAGAGCGCATTCACAATCGGCGCGCCCGCGAACACGATAGCCATCACGACGGCAGGGGTACCTCGGGCGCCAAACGCCAAGAGCACCCCGAACGCACCCGCCGCGCCGGCGATGCCCGCCACTAACGACCACCAGGCGCCCCGGGCCGTGTAACCGCTGAAGGCCGAGCCCTTCGCCCAGAGTAAGATCAAGGGCGCCAGCACCGCCGTCAGGAAGTACGCCAGGCCAACGAACAAGAAAGCCTTGTACCGCAGCAGCGCCGGATCCAACGGGGCGCCGCCGGGGGGTTGCATCAGCGCCTGGCCTTTGTGGAGGAGCACTCCGTACACGCCCCAGCAACCGACGGTCAGCAGGGCGAACATGAGCCAGGTCAAGCCCGTTGGGTGAGTTGGCGCGGCGCTCATCATGGCCGGCAGTCTAGTCGCGACCGGCAACGACAGCAAATCGTTTGTCCGCTCGGCTGCGGCCGAGGCTTGACACGCTTGCCTCCGTGAAGCAATAGCAGGGGCGTTGTGCCCCGCCTACCGCCCGATCTGTACGCGCGCTGGCGCGCCGCAGCCGTCGTGTTCGAGGCCCTGCACGACGGCGCATCGGCGCCGCCGCCCAACGAGCACCTGCTCCAATTGATCTGGCTCCACCAACGCCTGCGGCGCGACGAGCTGAGCACGACCGACGGCCGACCGGTCGTCGTGCTTCATCCCGGCTTCTGGAACCGCGGCGAGGGACCGGATTTCCGCGGCGCCATCGTGCAGCTCGGGGACGATCCGCCGCGCGTAGGCGACATCGAGGTCGATCTGCGGGCCCAGGCCTGGCGCCAACACCGTCACCAGGCCAACCCCGCCTACGCTGCCGTCCAGCTCCACGTCGTCTGGGAACGCCCGGCCCGCCCGCCACCCGCCCCGCCCACACTGGTCATCGCCGACCGGCTCGACGCGCCCCTGGCGGAACTGAGCGCCGCCTTGGGGGCCGAACCGGAACTGCCTTTGCCCGGCCATCAGTCCGGCGACTGCGCCGACCCGCTTGCCGGGCTTGCGGAGGGCGAGGTGGCCGACCTGCTCGAGGGAGCGGCCCGCACGCGATTAGAGCTCAAGGGGGCGCGCTTCGAGCGGCGCGCCCGGGAGGTAGGTTGGGAACAGGCCCTTTGGGAAGGCCTCTTTGCCGGCCTCGGTTACCGGCATAACGTGTGGCCCATGCGCCGACTCGGCGAACTGTTGCCGCGCTTGCGCGCGGGTCGGGCGCTCCCCACGCACCCATTGGCCTGGCAAGCACGCCTGTTGGGTGTAGCCGGCCTGTTGCCCACCGAGCCCACTCGATCTCGGCATGCCGCAGACGAGTATCTCCGCAGCATCTGGGATTTGTGGTGGCGCGAGCGGGCCGGCTATGCCGACTGCCTCTTGCCACGCCAGGTCTGGCGATTCCACGGCGTGCGCCCGGCCAATCACCCACAACGCCGCCTCGCGCTGGCAGCGCATTGGGTATCGGATCCGGGCTGGATCGATCGCCTGGAAGAGTGGCTCACCGAAGACCTAACGCCCGCGGCGCTGGCGCCAACGCTCGCACGGCGGCTGAGTTCACCACCGGACCCGTTTTGGAGCCGGCACGGGCGGCTCGGCGCCGCACGCCTCGCGAAAAAACAACCGCTCCTGGGCGCGCCGCGCGTCACGGACCTGGCCATCAACATCGTGCTCCCATGGTTCTGGAGCCGAGCCCGCGCTGGCCGCAACGAAACCCTCGCCCAGCGGGTCGCTCAGCGTTATTTCGCGTGGCGGCCGGCCCAGGACAACGCCCTCTTGCGCCAGGCTCGACGGCGGCTCTGGCGGGGGAACCGGCGCGGCACGCCCCGCACAGCCGCCCAACAGCAAGGGGTGCTGCAGATTCTGGGCGACTTTTGCGACCATTCCAACGCGTTGTGCGCGGATTGCCGCTTCCCTGGGCTGGTGGCAGGCCTGGCCGAGCAAGCCCCGGACGGTGAGCGAGCCGAGGGCCCGGCCGCCCCGCGCGAGATCTTAGGATGAAGTTGCCTTCGCTCATCTTGGGGAAGTACACGGGGCTGGCCCTCGATCTGAAGGCCTTCGGCCGCGTGCAGCTCGCCCAGGTGTTCGCGCAGAACGAGGAGACGGAGCTTTACTTCACCGACCATCGCGGCGTGGTGGTGAAGCTGTTCGACCTGAGCTGCGGCAAGGCGGACGAGGTCAGCTACGGACCGTACATGAGTTTTCGCCTCGAGCTGGCGAACTACGAAGAGCTCGAGGTCATCAGCCAACTTAGGTCGTTTGTGCCGGCCTACTATGGCGCGCACATCGACTACGTACGCAAGTTCGCTTACATCGCCATGGAGTACCTGGACGGTCAAGACCTCAAGTCCTGGTGCGATCAAGCCGCCGCCCACAGCTACCCGGGCGAGTGGCTAGACGAATTCCGGCGGGCCGTGTGCGATGCCCTCTCGATCATCCACCTCTTCCACGAACACGGCATCATCCTGATCGATTTCAAGCCCGAGAACATCATCCGCCGCCACGACCACGTCATTAAATTCGTCGACCTCGGCGCGTGGTTCACGCCGCGGCATCGCCGCGACCTCCAAACCTACGTCTACTCCGCTACCCCCGATCATGCCGAGGTCCTCATCGACGCCTCGAATCTCCAAGCCGGTGTCCCCCCCACGGAAGCCTCGGACATCTTCTCCGCCGGCGTGGCCTTGTTCGAGTTGGCGACCGGCACCTCGCGCCTGGCCATCGAACCGCACACGGCCGACGCCGTACTGGCCGCTGCGAGTATTTATCTGTTCCGCGATTCCCAAATCCGGGATGTGTGGCGCGCCTTTCCGCACTTGCACCAGATCTTGCCCCTGGTGCAGACCCAGTTGAAAGAACGGCGCCTGCTCTTCTCCGAGGTGTGGCCTTTGCTCAAGGCTTACGTGGCCAAACAGGTCGCGGACTGGGAAACCCTGCCGCTGGAAAACCAGGACCAGGTCATCCTGTCCACCGGCACCACCTTCATCATGGAACAACTGCCGCCGCGCTTGTTGTGGCTGGCCGGGCCGATCGCTCATGCCACCACCCTGCGCACCCTGCGCCCGAAACGCATCACCGACCTGGTCCGGTTGCTCGCCCATCCCGCCCCCGATCACGCCCGGGACGACCTCGTCCAACACAACGGCTTCCTGAAATGCCTCGAAGCCCTCGAACGCCCCGTCACCTTCGTCCAGGACCTCAACACCTGGGAGGTCCGCTGGAACCGGTGGTCGGAGCATTGGGCGATCTCGGCCGCGGTCGCGTGGCGACAGCTCACCGACAGCGCCCAATTCCTCTACCTCAAGCAAACTCACCGGGATGACCACGGGCACCGCTTTTTTTTGGTGGTGGTGGATGAGTTGGAGGCGGACGAGTTCGGTGAGGGCCGCTTGACGTTGTGGCAGGCGGGCAACGACCATTTCGCCTGGCTCGGCTGAGGCTCGAGGGCGGATCGCATTAACATCCATCGAAGTATGCAACCTGAACGGAACCCATCACGATCGTTCGGCGGCCTCGGATGGGCCGCTTGCGCCAGCGCGGTGCTGGCCGGCGCCCTGTGGCTGACCGGCTGCGGCTCCCCGTGGACGCCAGGACCCAACCAACGCGGCATCCCCAAGCGCGCCTACCCGGCGACAGCCCGGATCCCGGACCTGACCGTCTACCACGGGGTCGAAGTCGAAGATCCCTACCGCTGGCTCGAGGACGACCACGCCCCCGCCACCCTGGACTGGGTCGCGGCCCAAAACCGCCTGACCTTCGCCTACCTCGAGCAAATCCCCGAGCGACCGCGCATTCAGGCGCGCATGACTCGCCTCTGGAATTACGAGAAGTACGGCCTGCCCACCCGCCGCGGCGGCCGGTATTTCTTCTCGAAGAACGACGGCCTGCAGAACCAGTCCGTCCTCTATACCGCCGAGACCCTCGAGGCCGAACCCAGCGTGCTGCTCGATCCCAACCGACTCTCCCCCGACGGCACCGTCGCCTTGTCCGGGTCCGCCCTCAGCGACGACGGCCGGTTCCTCGCCTACGGCCTCGCGAGCAGCGGGTCCGACTGGCAGGAATGGCGCGTGCGCGAGGTGGCCACCGGCCTGGACCTGGCCGATCACCTGCGTTGGGTCAAATTCTCCGGCGCCGCCTGGACACCCGACGGTGCGGGCTTCTTCTACAGCCGCTACGACGAGCCCCCGCCCGAGGCGCAGCGGACCGGCGTGAACTATTTCCAGAAGCTCTACTACCACCGCCTCGGCACGCCCCAGGGCGACGATGTCTTGGTGTATGAGCGCCCGGACCAGAAGGAGTGGGGCTTCCGCGGCCGGGTCACCGACGACGGCCGCTACTTGATCATCCACGTCTGGCAGGGCACCCACCGCAAAAACCGGCTCTTCTACCGCGACCTCGCGGTGCCCGAGACCAAGGTCATCGAACTGCTCAACGACTTCGATGCCTCCTACGACTTCGCCGGCAACGACGGACCGGTGTTTTGGCTGCACACCGACCTCGCCGCGCCCCGAGGCCGCGTCCTGGCCATCGACACCCGCCAACCGGACCGCGCGCACTGGCGTGAACTGATCCCCCAAACCCAAGATACCATCCAAAGCGTCCACGTCGTCGGCGAACGCATGATCGTCGCTTACCTCAAAGACGCCCGCAGCCAGGTCAAACAGTTCACCCTGGACGGTCGGCTCGAACGGGAACTCGAACTTCCCGGCCTCGGATCGGTCAGCGGCTTCGCCGGCAAACGCACCGATCCCGAGACCTTCTACCACTTCACCAGTTTCACGGTGCCCGGCCGGATCTTCCGCTACGAGGTTGCGCCTGGGAAAAGCTCGGTGTGGCGCGAGCCCAAGGTCGAGTTCGACCCGGAGGCCTTCGAGACGCACCAGGTGTTTTTTCAGAGCCGGGACGGCACGCGGGTGCCCATGTTCATCACCCACCGCAAGGGTCTAGTGCGGGACGGAAACCAACCCACCCTCCTGTACGGTTACGGCGGCTTCAATATCAGTCTCACCCCCAGCTTCAGCGTGGCCAACCTGGTCTGGCTCGAACAGGGCGGAGTCTACGCCGTCGCGAACCTGCGCGGAGGCGGCGAGTACGGCGAAGCGTGGCACCAAGCAGGCACCAAGCTCGAGAAACAAAACGTGTTCGACGATTTCATCGCCGCGGCCGAATGGCTCATTGCCCAGCGGTACACGCGCCCGCAGCGGTTGGCCATCGCCGGCGGCAGTAACGGCGGCTTGCTCGTCGGAGCGTGCATGACCCAACGCCCCGAACTCTTCGGCGCCTGCCTACCCGCCGTCGGCGTGATGGACATGCTCCGCTTCCACCAATTCACCATCGGCTGGGCTTGGACCAGCGATTACGGCTCCGCGGAGAACCCCGATGAATTCCGCGCCCTCTACGCTTATTCGCCCTATCACAACCTCGAGCGCGGCACACGCTATCCCCCCACGCTCGTCACCACCGCCGACCACGACGACCGCGTCGTGCCCGCCCATAGTTTCAAGTTTGCCGCCCGCCTCCAAGAGTATCACCGCGGCCCGAACCCGGTCCTGATTCGCATTGAAACCAAGGCCGGCCACGGCGCCGGCAAACCCACCGCCAAACTCATCGAGGAAGCCAGCGACAAGTGGGCTTTCTTAGTCCATGCCCTGCGCCTGGAGGTCGAGCCCAGCCGCGCGTCCGAGGCGCCACCCCACCCCTAGCGAGCCAACGCCTCGGGTGCCACGCCCTCCCCTCATAGGCCCGCGGCATGAACCAGGGGCTCGGGGGATGCATCGGGATCAGCCACGAACCCGCCCACACCCTGGTTATCGCAGAACACGTTTTGGCCGATCGCCCGATCGAGAATCGCCTGCCGAACGAGCGCCGCCTCCAAGGCGTTCCGTGGCTTGGGTTGGCCACTCAAATACAGCGCAACCGCACCCGTCACATGCGGGCTCGCCATACTGGTGCCGCTGGCCACCCCGTAACCGCCTCCGCGATAGGTCGACAAGATGTTCACCCCCGGCGCCGCAATGTCCACCACCGCACCCCAGTTGCTGAACGTCGCGAACGCGTCGTCCGAGCCCCATTCGCTCCCCGCGCCCTTCTGACCGCATGTGCCGTCCGTGTCGACGACGGCAGAAACGCACAGCACATCCGGGCTGTTGGCCGGACTCAGCAGCCCCGCATTGCTGCCGTCGTTCCCGGCCGCCACCACGTACACCACGCCTTTCGCCACCGAGTTGGCGATGGCGGTTTTTAGCGAGGGCGAATCCGCCCCGGCTAGGCTCAGGTTGGCGACCTCGATGCTCCCGGCGTTTTTGGTGACATAATCCACGCCCTTGATCACGTCCGACATCAGCCCGGTGCCGTCCGACCGCAGCACCTTGACCGCCCAAAGCCGCGCGCCAGGCGCCACCCCCACCACCCCGATCGCGTTATCCAACGCCCCGGCAATCCCGGCCACATGCGTGCCATGCCCGTGATCGTCGTTCCCCGTCCGAATGCCCAAGATACAGCTCACGTTCTTGTACACGTAAAGATCGGGATGCTTGAGTTCGATGCCCGTGTCGACAATCGCTACATCCACGTTCACCCGCTCGTCCAAACCGTCGATCTTGGCCTTCGGGTTTAAGTGCGCCTGAATCCGGCTCACCCCCGTGGGTACCACCTGGGCCGGCGCCGGTGGCGGCGGCGGTTTGCCTCCGCCTTTGCCCGCCGTCTGGACCTGCGTGTCCACTTCCACCCACGCCACCGCGGGATCCGACAGCAGCTTCTTCAGTTGCCCGGGCGGTATGTGGCCAGCGAACCCTCGAAGCGCGTCCGTGTAGACATGTTTGGGCCCCAACTGATTCCGAGCCGCGACTTCCGCCCCATCGGCCCTCGCGTCGAGTACCACGATGTATTGGTCTGCCTCCTCCTCGAGCGGCGCTGCCGCCGCACCGCTCACCCCACTCACCACGCTGACGCTCACGGTGCCCACCGTCAGCCACACCCACAATGCCCCACCCCGCATACCTGCATCCTTTCTCCTCACGGATCATGCCCCCGCGGTCCTACCGCCGGGAAGTGGACCCTAGCGCACTGCTAGGCCAGTCCTCCCGACTCCAAGCCGCCGACAGATCGTCTGATGTTGGTTTGAGTTGCTACCGGCTGGCAGGTCGCGCCGGCATTTGTACCTTTGCCTTTGAGCTGCCCGTTGGGCAGCGACGGCCGTAAAGTACCCGGGAACGTCCATTTGTCAAATCCACCGTGGCGCCCGCACGCTGCCCGCCAACGGGCCGCGATCCGGGGCCGACGGCAACCTCTCGATTCACACGACGGGTTCCGGCCCAGGTCCTGGGTCTGGGCCACGGGTCTGGGGACGCGGGTTTCAGGCTTGCAAAAACCTCACCCTTGCCGCGCTATGGTCGCGTCGGTACGGAATCGCCAGCGCCAGCGCGACTTGCCTTTTCCGGCCGCAGCGAACAAGACAGCCGAACCACGAATCCAACGACCGTCCGCGTCTCACTACGAAAGACAACCCCATGAACCCTCCCTCCTCCTCACACGCGAGCATCGTTGCCGCACTCCTCTGGTGCAGTCTGAGCGTCGGTGGCGCCGCCCGGGCGGCGGATAACATCGCTCCGCCAGGCTTCGTGAGCCTGTTCAACGGTCAGGACTTCGCCGGGTGGCGCGTCCCCGCCGGCGACGGCGGCCATTGGAAAGTGATCGACGGCGCCATCGACTACGATGCGCTAAGCCAGGCGCCTGGGGACAAATCCCTTTGGAGCGAGCGTGAGTATGGCGACTTCGTGCTCCGGGTCGACTGGCGCATCAAAGAAACGCCCTACGTCAACCCCAACGTCCCCTACATCCTGCCTGACGGGACCCACGCGCGGGACGTCCACGGCAAAGAGCTGCGGTTGGCCCTGCCCGATTCCGATTCCGGCATCTTCATCCGCGGCAACGGCCGTTACCAAGTTAACATCTGGTGCTGGCCCATCGGCTCGGGCGAAATGTATGGCCTGCGCACCGACCGCAACACCTCGCCCGAACTGCGTGCGGCGGTTACCCCGCGCACTCAGGCTGACCTGCCGGTTGGCCAATGGAACCGCTTCGAGATTACCGTCCGCGGCAACACGGTCACGACTGTCCTCAACGGTAAGACCGTCATCCCCGGCGCTACCATCCCGGACCTCCCACCCCGCGGCCGGCTCGCCCTCCAACACCACGGGGGTAAGAACGCCAGCGGCCAATGGAATAGCCCCCCCAGCCTCCTCCAGTTCAAGAACATCTTCATGAAAGAACTGACGACGCCCTGAGCGGCTCTCGCCCAGTCACCCAGCCTAGCCTACCGCGGCCGGGCGCGACCCCCTTCGCGTCAGGGCTATCCCTAACGACTCGAATCGCCTAAACCGCGGCGCAGCGCCCGAATCAGTTCCCCGGGCAACTCGCGCCGATGCGCGTCTCGGTACAGCCCCAACTCGCCAAATGGAATGGGCCGGAAACTCAGCAGATCCAACATCGGCACCTCTCCGCGCAGCGCGAACTCACCAGCTCCAAAATCCACGAAGCCAGGATCGTCGTCCGTGACGGCGTTGTCGAACAGCAGCGCTCCGCCCCGGTTCCGGTGCAGGAACCGACCGCAGCGAACCGCCAAGTTGCGCCACAGCCAGTTCTGATCGTGCCCCTCGCTCAGCCCCGCGAGGGCAGGGTAACGCTCGAGGTAAAGACCGTGATCGATTCCCGGCGCCGCTAAGGCGTCCTGCGTGAACTCACGCCAGCGCCGTTCTCCCCACGGGCTAAAACTCACCGCGCTCACACAGTCCACAAAGAGGTTGTTGTCCACGATGTTCTCCTTGCCCCCGTGGATCTGGACGCCGCCAAAGCCGAGCTTGCCGGTGGCGCACCGGTAGAACACGTTGCCGTACACCAACGTGCCCGAGATCGAGTCGTCCAACCGAATGCCCGCCTGGCCACAGGCCGGTTCCTCCGTCGGTTGGCGCCAATGCCCGATGTGGTGGAAATAGTTGTACCGATACACATTCCCTCGGTAGGTCGGGTTGCCGAACATGTCCACACCCCCTTGGTCGTCGGACTCGAGCACCACGTGCGTGATCTCGTTGTACTCGATCTGGTGCTCGTTGCCCTCCACGCGCATGGCGCTGCTGCCCAGATGATGCATGAGATTGTGTGCTACCCGATTGCCCACCCCGTCCAGCCAGACCGCCGGCGTGTAGGTGTGATCCACGCGTGAAAGGTCATAAAGGTGGCAGTTCTCAACCCAGTGCTGGCCCGCCTCGAGCGTCCGGCGATCGCCACCCGCAACCCGCAGCCCGCCCCGGCCCAACGAATAAAGGTCGCAGGCCTGTACGCCGTGCCCCCGGCCGCCACGCAAATCGATGCCGTTGCCCCCAAACCGACGTACCGTGCATCCCGCCCAAACGCACCCTTCTCCGCCACGCACCACCACCCCATCGCCGCACCCCAGTTCCCACGTCAACCCCTCAAAACGCACGTGAGAAACCTCCTCCAACTCGAGGAACGGGAACGGCGCCACCGATAACTCGACCTCCGCGTCCCGGACCGCCGCCGGCGCGTGCCAGTAAAGCTTCCCGCGGCCCCGATCGATGCACCATTCCCCAGGCCGGTCGATCTCCGAGAGTGCGTTCAAGGCGTAGAGCCGCTGGCCCTTGCGGTATCCGTACCGGTGATATGGCGGCGCCAGCACAAACTCCCGCTGCTCGACCTCCACACGCTTCACCCGCTCGTACGAATCGGCCCAGTCATAGTACCAGTACCCGTACAACAGAAGCTCCCGTTCCTCCCCCCACCGCGCGGGTCGGTCGCCTTCGTACCGGATCCGAACCTCCGCCGAAGCCGCCGCCGCCACCTCCGGGTTCGGAGGCGCTCCCGTCACCTCCGCCACCCGCACGAAGCCATCGTTCGGCCATCGCGCCAGCGGTTGCGGCTGCCCCGCCACAAATAACTCCATAACCGGGTGTGTCACAAACCCGCGTCCGCTCGCAAACCCACCCAATTCGAGCGGCCAAAGGTTCGTCACCCCGTGCGCCTTCAGGTCCACCTCGCGAACCTGCCCACGCGCTTCCTCGAGTAGCCGAGCCAACACCGCCGGGTCTTCCACCTCGGCAAACCCGGTCAGCCGAACGCCGCCGCTGAACACAGGCGTCTCACCCGCGGCTGCCCGATAAATGATCGGTGCCTCCTCCCCGCCTGAGTCCTCGGCCCCCAACCGAAAGGTCTGTCGCACCGAGTAACGACCCCCATGAACCAGAACCATGATGCCCCCCAGGGGTAAACCGCGCTCCGCCTTAAGCGCTCGCACACGATCCCTGGCCCCCTCGAGTGTCGCCAACGGACGTCCAGCCGTGCCAGAGTCGCTATCCGATCCCATCGGTGCAACGTGCACCGTCATTCCCGGCGCCGCTGCCACGGGCAGCACTGTCCGACTTGCCCGTGGATCTCGCGCCGGTAACCCGCGCTCAAGTCGCTCGCTCTCCCGCGCCAACTCGCTCGCCTCGAGCACGAGATGCACCGGTGCCTCCGTTAGGTTCCCCACTTTGGCCAACTCCACTCGCGCCGCTGCCCAGTTCCGCTCCCGCAGGTAGGTCTGCGCTAAGCGAAGTCGCGCGATGGCCCGATGCGCCGCCAGCCCATTCGTGGCCGCCGCAATCTCCCCGTAGGCCGCGCGCGCAGCAGCGTAATCCTGGGCGCCAAACTGGTGATGGCCGGTCGCCAACAGACCCTCGAACCGATCGCCGGCTTGCTTCGCCGGCGCCTCCGCACCCACAGTGACACCAGCGCCAACCCACAACGCTACCTGCGCCACCACCCACGTCCTGCCCAGCCACACCGGCTGCCCCCAAGTTCTCCAGCCAATCTTAAATCGTTTCATCGCGTCCGGATTGTCCACCCCGATCCTGCCCCATCCGGCCCCCGGTGGAAGCCTTAATCGCAACAGCATCCCGTCCTTCCAGGCCGCCGCCGCGGACCCAGCTATCCCCCCGCCCACTTCTCCCTCGCACTGGCGGTCGTGCACCTGCGCCAGCCCCCGCCTGCCCCGCGATAATCCCGTCGAACACCATCTGGGCGCGCCTCCTCCTCTGCGTTCACGAGATGGCTGCCACGCGCAAATCCCGCAACGCCCTCAACTCCGCCAGCGCCTTTCCCCCGCCCCGTATCGGCCGCGCCCCGCTCCGCCGCTTGGCCCCAAACCGCTCCCGATGCGCCAACCACACCTCATCCACAAAACCCTTCGATCCCAACACCATCCCGTCCGTCATGTGCCGGATCCGCAACCGCAACACCTCCCCTACACTCAACTCCCCGCCCTTCTGCAACACCCGCCTAATCTGCTCCCGACTCATCACCACCTTCCCGCTGCTCCCAGACACCCCCCCGCGCACAAACAACCGCCGCCGATACTCCGCCCCAACCTCCTTCCACTCAAGCACCCTTCCCTTCCGCGGTTCCTCGGCCCCCCCGGCCGCCTGC
>VHCO01000171.1 GCA_016871715.1 Verrucomicrobiota bacterium | reverse complement strand
ACTAACCACTCGCGCCAGGCCCGCTCCGCCGCGATCCAACCGAAGCGCCGGACCGGCAGTGCGTCGAGCAACTCATTGGCGAACACCACCCCATCCACACTCCGATCCTGCACCTCCTCCCACCCGCCCCACCACCGTACCTGGGGCGCAAAAGCGTCCAACCGCGCCCGCTGCCGCGCCCGCCGTCGCGCCGAGGGCTCCACAATCCAGTACTCGCAGCCGGTCGACCACCGCGGCTGCCACCCGCGCAGATAGGTTAAGATGTCCTCCGCCAACCGCCCATCGTGGGCGCCTCCCTCGACGATCCGCCACGCACCACCCCCCGCCTCCGCTTGCCACTGGCTGAACTGCCAACCGAGCAACTCGCCCAAGAGCGGTCCGACGCAAACACTGGTTAAGTAATCGCCCGCCCGCCCGATAGTATCCGTAGCGCGCTCATAGTAGCCGTGCGCCGAATGGTACAATGCCAGGCCCATGAACCGGTCGAACGGCACCGGACCGCCCGCGGCTATCTCGCGCCGCAACATCGCCGTCAACGCCTCCGCGGCGGTCGAGAGGGCAACCGGGTCGGGCGGGGATGGCGGGGCATGGCCTGGGACGGCTGAGTTCATGGGCGCATCGCGCGGAACCGTTTATGGCTAAGATCGACGCTTTCTTCAATTTTATGTTGGAGCAAAAAGCCTCCGATCTCCATCTGGCCGCAGGCAACCCCCCCATCCTCCGCATCAACGGCGAGCTCCATAAACTCGATTATCCGCCCCTCGACAGCGACAAGCTCAAGGCGATGCTCTACGAGGTCACGCCCGAATACAAAATCAAAGTCTACGAGGAGACCGGCGATGTGGATTTCGGTTACGAAATCCCCGGCGTGTCGCGCTTTCGTGCCAACTTCTTTAACCAACGCAGCGGCGTGGCCGCCGTCTTCCGCCAAATCCCCTCGAAAGTGCTCTCCTTCGACGACTTCGAGGCCCTCGACGCGCCCCTGCCCCCCGTGCTCAAAAAGCTCGCCATGCTCCACAAAGGCCTGGTCCTGGTCACTGGCCCCACCGGCTCCGGCAAGTCCACCACCCTGGCCGCCATGATCGACTACGCCAACCAAAACCGCCGCGACCATATCCTCACCATCGAAGATCCCATCGAGTTCGTCCACGAAAGCAAAGGTTGCCTCGTTAACCACCGCGAGGTCGGCGTCCATACCCGCACCTTCGCCTCCGCCCTGCGCGCCGCCCTGCGCGAAGACCCGGACATCGTTCTGGTGGGCGAAATGCGCGACCTCGAGACCATCGAACTGGCCCTCACCGCCGCCAGCACCGGCCACCTCGTCTTCGGCACCCTCCACACCCAAAGCGCCGCCAAAACCGTCGACCGCATCATCGATGTCTTCCCCGCCGACCAACAAAATAAAATCCGCGCGACCGTCGCCGAATCCCTCCGCGGCGTCGTCGCCCAAAACCTGTTCCGCCGCACGGACCGCAAAGGCCGCGTCGCCGCCCTTGAAATCCTCGTCTTCACCACCGCCATCGCCAACCTCGTCCGCGAAGGCAAAACCCATCAAATCCCAGGCATGATTCAGGTGGGCAAAAAGCTCGGGAACCAACCCCTCGACGACGCCATCCTCGAACACTTGCGCATGCGCCGAGTCGGCCCAGAGGAGGCCTATGAGAAATGCCTCGACCGCAAAAAATTCCGCACCTTCCTCGCCCACCCGCCCGTGGACGACGAGGGTTAACCTCCGCCTAGGGGCCACGGACCATGCGCCGTAGCGAACTCGACCGTCTCCTGGGCACCATGCTCGACTCCCAGCGGGAGGTCTCCGACCTCAACTTCACCGTCGATCGCCCGCCTCAGGTCGAGTCGTTGGGCGAGCTCTACCCCGTCGCCACCCAACCCGCCATCGACCGCCTCACCCCGTTCCAAACCGAGATGGTCGCCCTGAGCCTCATCGGTCCTAATCGCCGCCTGCTCACCGACCTGCTCGCCACCGGCTCCTGCGACCTCTCATATACCCTCGCTGGCCGCGCTCGCTTCCGCGTCAACGTCTTCTCCCAACGTGGCAATTACTCCGTCGTCTTGCGCCGCCTCAATACGAAAATCCCAACCCTCGCCGAACTCAACCTGCCTCACACCTTCCACGAGGTCGCCCGCGAAAAGACCGGCCTCATCCTGGTCACCGGCGCGACCGGCACCGGCAAATCCACCACCTTGGCCGCCCTCCTCGACGCCATCAACGAGACCAAGGCCATCCACGTCATCACCCTCGAAGATCCCGTCGAGTTCGCCCACCACCACAAACGCGCCACCTTTAACCAACGCGAAATGGGCAATGACTTTGACACCTTCGCCAGCGGCCTGCGCGCCGCTCTACGCCAAGCACCCAAGGTCATCCTCGTGGGCGAAATGCGCGACCGCGAAACCGTCGAGATCGGCCTCACCGCCGCCGAGACCGGTCACCTGGTCTTGAGCACGCTCCATACCATCGATTCGGGCCAAACCATCAACCGCATCTTGGGCCTCTTCGAACCCGAAGAACAAAAACAGGTCCGCCTCCGCCTGGCCGACACCCTGCGCTGGGTCATCACCCAACGCCTGGCCCCCCAGGTCGGCGGCGGCCGCCTCGCCTTGCTCGAAATCATGGGCTCGAACCTCCGCACCCGCGACGCCATCGTCCATGGCGAGGAAGAAGGCCGCACCTTCTACGAGATCATCGAGGCCAGTTACCCCTTCGGCTGGCGCACCTTCGACCAAGCCTGCCTCGAGGCCTACGAACGCGGCGCCATCGCCGAAGATACCGCCCTGGCCTACTGCAGCCGGCGCGGCCCCACCCAGCGCGGCATCGACAACATCAAAAAGAAACGGGGCGAATCGACCACCTCGATCACCAACCTCATGCTGCGCGCCGACGACCACCGCCCCGCCGCCCCGCCGCCCCCTACCCCGGCCCCGAGCCTGCGCCTCAGGTAGCCATGAGCCCGGAACTCGATTTCATCGGCCCAACTGACCGGCCCGCCCTGGCCTTGCTCAGCACACCCGAGTGGCTCGCAGCCGCCAAAACCGCGTTGCTCGACGCCGGCTACAAACTCCACGCCCCTAGAACCCACGCCGAGTTCGCCAGCCACTTCGCTCAAATCCAATACCAACTCGTCATCGCCGAACTCAGCTTCGCCGCGCCGGCCCCCGCCGAAAACCTCTCCCTCCTCAACCTCCAATCCCTCCCCATGAGCCAGCGGCGCCATGCCGTCCTCATCCTCCTGGGCGAACCGTTCCAGACCCTCGAACCCCTCGCCGCCTTCCAACATAGCGTCCACGCCGTCGTGCATCCCGCCGACCTCCCCAACCTCGAACGCATCATCCAAAAGGTCGTTGCCGAAACCAGCCTCCTCTACAGCGTCTACCACGGCGTCCAGGCCCAACTCGCGCGCGGCCTGGACTAGACCCCCATCAGATGTAGTACATCTTCGCCTTCTCCGCCCCGTGCTCGAGCAGATCCTGAAAACTGAGCTGATCGGCTGCCCCTTCTACCTGCTGCTTGAGCGTCCCCCAGGCACCCCGCAACTCCGCCGGGCATTCCGGGTCGTTCAACGCCGGCGCGTCCAACACCTCGCCATGGATCGCCCGCAGTAAATCCCCAAAACTCACCTGCGCCGGCGGACGCGCCAACAGGTAACCTCCAGCCTTGCCCCGCACACTCTTCACCATCCCTTCCGCCTTGAGCTGAACCAGGATCTGCACCAAGTAATTGGCCGGTACCCCCGCCTCCGCTGCCAACTCCTCCCCCTTGCGCGCCTCCCCCCGCGGGTAAGACCGCGCCAGACTCAACACCGCCCGCGCCGCATAATCGCTCTTCACCGAGAACTTCACCGCCCCCACAGTAGGTAGCCCCCAGCCCCCACGCAACGAAAACGGCGCCCGCCACTCCCAGCTCGCAAACCCCAGAACCTGCGCCGGCGCGCCCGGCCGTTTCCTCACAACGCCGCCAGCGGCAAGACCACCCGCACCAACCCCGGCCCACCGCCGGCCGCCGACTCGATCTCAAGCCGACCCTGATGGGCCCGAACGATCCGCTCCGCCACCGTCAGCCCAAGGCCAAGCCCAACCACCTTCGTCGAGTAAAACGGCTCCGTCGCCCGCCGGGCGCTCTCCTCCGAAAACCCAGGCCCGAAATCCCGCACTTCCACCACCGCCAGGCCCCCCTCCGCCCCCTCCGTCGTCCGCCGCACTGCCACCTCGACCTTCGGGGCGTCCGGCGCCGCCTGCAACGCATTGAGCAACACCTCGACCATCGCCTGCTTGAGCGCTTCCCGATCGCCCGCCGCCGCAACCTCGCTCACGCCAGGGGCGAAGCGCAGCTCGGGCACCCGATCCGGAAAGTACCGCCGCGTCTCGATGAACGCCTCCTCGACCAAACCCGGCAGCCCCACCGCCGACGCGCTCACCGCCGTTTCGCTGGCCAAGTGCAACATCTGGTTCGAGAGCCGCTGGATGCGCTGCACGCTCGTCGCCATCGCCCGCGACAGCGAAGCCAAAAACTGAGCGTCGTTGCCCCGCTCCTCGATCATCTGCTGGTGCGCCGATAACGGCACCAGCGCATTGCCAATCTCGTGCGCCAGATGCTCCGCCATCGACTTCACCAACCGCAAATTCGACGCCTGAATCTCCATCGCCTGCAACCGCTCGTGTTGCGTGAAATCCTTGATCAACAGCAGCGCCGCCGCCGGCGCCTTCGCTGCCCCCCGCCGAAACGGCAACACCTCGACCCGAAAGACCTGCTCGGACGCCGCCGGCGGCCGGTACTCCCCGCTCACCGTCTCCGCCCCGCTCTGCAGGACCTGGTACACTAGCGTCCCTATCGCCTGCGGTATGTCCGCAAACTGAAGCTCTCCCGCCGACTCCCCACCCAAAAACAACCGCCGCGCACTTTGGTTGGCGTGCAACACGCTCAAGTCTTGATCCACTACCACGCAGCCGCTGCTCAGTTGATCCAAAATGTCGCTCGTCATCTGGTACCCGACTTCCAACCGCTCGTGACGCCACGCGTTCTGGATCGCCCGCCCCAACTCCTCCAACAACTGAAAGACCACCGCCAACTCCTCCGCCCCAAACACCCCCCCGCTCAGCGGTTGGTCGAACACCGCCACCCCAAGAAACTCCCGCCCATCCGTCACCGGAATCGCCACCCGCCCCCCAAGCAGGCCAAACTCCCGCACCGCCTCCGCGTCACCCGCCGCCTGCGCCCGCTCGAACAACAATATCCGACCGAACCGCTCCGCGTATCGGCCAATGCCTCCATCCCGCGACAACGCCACATGCGCCACCAACTCGGGCGCCATACCCTGCGCACACAACGGCTCCAGCCGCCGGTCCGGCAACTGACTCGGGTCCGCCCCGAGCCCCAGCGGCGGACGCCGCAAAAAAACGGCCGCGCGGTTGACCCCCAAAACGCCCCGTATCCGCGTCAGGAACTCCTCGAGCAACCCCCGCGCCGCCAGACTCTGCCCCAGCAGCCTCGAGTGCAACCGGAGCCTTTCCAGCGCCGCCACCGGTCCCGCCGCCGGCCGCGGCGCCGCCTCCGCCTCAGGCTCGATAACTGCACCCGCACCCGGTCCCACCTGCCAACAACGCTCCAGGAAATGCCGAAAGGCGGACGCTCGAAGCGGCTTGCCCAGCAGATAGGTCGCCCCCGCCAGCCACGCCTCCTCCTCCCACTCCCGCTCGCGCGCTTCCGCACACACCAGCACCGGACAGTGCGGCAACCGCTGCCGGATCTCGCGGATCGTCCGGACCGGCCGGACATCCGTTAGGTCCGCATCCAAAATGCACGCATCGATCAGCCCGGTCTCGAGCAACCGATCCGCTTCCCGCAAATCCCGAAAGCGTAACACCCGATACGACCCATCGCCGAGCGCAACCCGGACCGCCTCGGCTAAACCGGGATTCTCCGCCAAGACCATCAATGTCTTCACGCCCTCAACTCATTCCTTTGGCAGGTCTTGGTTCTGCTCGCTGGGGAAATCCACCTCCACGGTGGTACCACACCCCTTTCCGCTCCTTACACCGAACGCACCGCCGTGAAGATGCACTATCTTCCTCGAAATTGCTAGTCCCAGTCCATAACCGCCCACCGTCGCTCCCTGGCTCTTGGTGGTGAAGTACGGCGTGTCGATCCGCCGCAACGTCTCCGGACTCATCCCCGCCCCGGTGTCCACCACCCGCAACCGCACCCACGGCTGGCCCCCGGGCCCCTGCCGCGGCGTCAACTCGACCCGCACCTCCCCGCCCGCCTCACAGGCATCCGTCGCGTTGGCCAGCAAATTGGCCAGCAACCGCTGAAGCAACGACTCGTCCCCGCGCACCACCACCCCGACCGACACCCCAAGTTCCACGCGCACCCCGCGCCCCCGAACCAGTGCCTCCTGCCCCGCCACCGCCTCCGCCACAACCCGATCCAGCCGACACGGCCCCATCACCGCCTGGCGTTGCTCGGCTACCGTCAGCGTCTCGCGAATGTACCGACGAATGGTCTCGAGGTTCCTCAGCGATACCGGCAACAAATCCTCTCGAACATCCCTTGGGATTTCACCCAAGTCCTTCAGTTGCACAAAGGTAGCGATGGGAGTCATCAGGTTGTTCAAGTCGTGCGCCATCCCACGCGACATCCGACCCAACACGTCCAACTCCCGTAACGACTCGAGCTCGTTCTCGAGCCGGCATAGGCTCGCCACCAACCGTAGGTTGCCCGCAAGCTCCGCCAGGCCTTCCACCGCCTCCGCCGTGTACCCCGCACCTTCCAACCGCGCCCCAACCAACAACAACCCCAGCGGCTCATCCCCAGCCATCAACCCAAAACCGTACTCCGGCTCCAGGTCCGTCAATTGTCGCCTCGCCTCCGCCGCCAACTCGATCAACTCAGCCCCCCCACCCCCACCGGCCGCCGTGTACGCCAGATAAACCGCTCGCGTCTCCCGGAAATAACGGAACAACGGACAGTCGTAACCCAGCTCCGGCAACCGCCGCCCAGCAGGCCCCGGGTGCGACCGCTGCACCTGGAAGCCCCGCGCCGCCCCGCCCAGCGTCACAAGCTGGTAGGACCCCACCCCCAGCGCGCCGACCAGCAAGCCGTGCAACTCGTCCAGAATCCTCCCCGTATCCGTCTGCCCGGGTAGCCGCTCGATGAACCGCCGGATGTCGCCCTGGTATCCCATGCCCATGCCCGATCGGCTCACCCGCCCCCAAACCATCCCGATCCCGGCGCCACACCACCGCCGCACCCCCAAGCTGGCATCCTAGCCTTGACCCGGTTCATGCCCCCTCCCGGTATCGGCCCAGCACCAAGCAGGCGTCCTTGCCCTCGAAACCCGAGCTCAGGTTCAACGCGTGCCGCACCGGATAGGGACGGCACCGCTTGGGCACGTAATCCAAATCGCACCCATCCCCAGCCATCGCGTGGTTCAGCGTCGGCGGAATCGCCCCGCGCGCAATCGCCAGCGCGCACACCACCGTCTCCAGCGCCCCAGCCGCCCCCAATAAATGACCCGTAACCGGCTTCGTCGAACTCACCGCCACCCGGCTTGTCCAGCGGCCAAAGACCTCCTTGAGTGCGTCCGTCTCCGCCAAGTCCCCCGCCTCCGTCGCCGAACCGTGCGCGTTCACATAGTCGATCTCGCCCGGATGCAACCGCGCCTCCGCCAGCGCCCGCTCCATCGCCCCAGCCAACCCGCGCCCCTCCCGCAACACCGGCGCTGCGTCCACACCCTCGCTGCTCTGCCCGTGCCCAAGCACCTCCGCATAGATCCGCGCCCGGCGCGCGACCGCATGCCCCAGCTCCTCCAACACCACGAACGCCGCCCCTTCCCCCAACACGAACCCATCGCGGTGCCGATCGAACGGACGCATCGCTTGGCTCGGCTTGTCCTGCCACCGCGTCATAAGCCGGGCCCCTGTCAAACTCGCCCACGCCCCCTCGTTCAGCGCCGCATCCGTGCCCCCAGCCAACATCGCATCCGCTTCGTCCGCCTGGATCTGGCGAAACGCTAAACCCACCGCCGCATTCCCCGAAACACACCCGGACCCCACCGTCACATGCGGCCCGCGCAACCCAAGCGCCAAGTCGACCTCCCCCGAACTCGCCCCGAGATACGCATGCATCAGCGCCGGCGCCCCTCCGCTCCGAACCCCCTTCCCCACCCCATCGGCGGCCGCACGAGCCAGCGCCTCCCACCCCACCGACACCGTCCCGTCCACCAACCCCATCCGCCGCGTCCGCTGTCCATTGGCCCAACCCGCATCCTCGAGCGCCCGTCGCGCCGCCGCCAACTCGAACTGCAGCGCCCGGTCCCAACGCCGGGACTTCCGCGCGTCCATGTAACGTCCGGGCTTGAACTCCTTGACCTCGGCCGCCAACCGACAGGGCGAAGACCCAGGATCGAACTGCGTCAGCCAACCCACCGCACTGGTCCCTTCGCACAAGGAACGCCAGAACTCCGCCAAATCGCTCCCGTTGGGCGCGATCACCCCCAACCCCGTGATCACCACCCGCCGGATCGCTTGCCGAGTCATGACCATACTCCCTTCACTCCTCGACCACCCCAAGGCCCGCACACGGCAACAAGACCCGAAAGGTCGTCCCCCGCCCCAACTCCGTCTCCACCTCCAGCGCCCCGCCGGCCTGCAACACCAACCGCCGCACGATCGATAACCCAATCCCGCTCCCCTTCGGCGCTGGCTTGGTCGTGAACCGCACGTGAAACAGCTTCTGCATCGCCTCCGCCGGAATCCCCGCCCCACTGTCCCGCACCGTGAAGGTCACAAACGGCCCCTCTCCCGCAAAACCCGCTCCGGAAACAAACCGCCGCCCACGCCCCTCGCTCCGCCGCCCAGGCTCCAACGGCCCCTGCTCGAATGCCGCCGCGAGCTCGACCCGCAACGGCGCCGGGCCCGCCTGCAACGCGTTGATCACCAGGTTCAGCAAGACCTGGATCAAATCCACCCCGTTCATCGGCGCCTCGAAATCCACCGACCATGGCCGCACCACCAACTCCTTGTCCCGCGCATCCGGGTGCACCTGCAACAGATTGTTCACGTCCGCCAACGCCTGGTTCACCTTCAGCACTCTCGGCTCCGACCGGCCCTCGCGCAGAAATCCCAGATACCGCTGGACCACGTCAATACAGTTGGCCACCTGCCCGTTGAGCGTCCGAATCACCTCCCGAAACTGCTTCATCCCCTGCCCCTCGAGATAGCTGCGACTCCCCAGTTGCGTGTCCAACAACGCTATGTAGCCGGCGATGATCGTCAGCGGCCCGTTCAAATCGTGCAGCACACTCCCGTAAATGTCGCCCTGCTGCTTCGCCCACTCCTGGTGCGCCTGCAACACCTCCAGCTCCCGATGCAGCGCCCGCAACCGTTCCGTGCTCTGCCGCAGTTGCCGCGCCCCCAACCGCCGCTCGACCGCGCTCGCCACCGCCGCCCGCATCTCCGCAACCGTGAACGGCTTCGAGAGATAATCGTGTGCTCCCAACCTCAAGGCTTGCCGCGCCGTCTCCAGCGTCTCGTACGCGGTCAAAATGATCACCTGCGTGTCCGGGTCGATCTCCTTGAGCCGCCGCAACACCTCGATGCCCGACATCCCAGGCATCCGAATGTCCACCACCGCCACATCCACCGGCGATCCCAGCGCCAACGCCACCGCCTCTTCCCCGCCAGGACTCAGCAACACCCGGTACTCACTCCGAAATAACACCCGCACCGAGTTGCGCGGCCCCTCCTCGTCGTCCACCACCAACAACGTCGGCTGCCCCAATTTGGAGCCGCCGCTCGCCTTCAACTCGCTGGCCGTTTCCGCCGTCAGTGCCATGTCCGCTCAACCGAATCGCTCACCCATCCCCTCAGCCCGAACCCGAACCGCTCCCTCGCCCCCCCACCCCGCTCGACCCAAGAACGCACCCCTACCGCACGCCTTGTCCCAAACCAGGTGCCGTCCCTGTCTCTTGACATGAATCGCGCCGCGTTCAAGGAAAAACTTCGACAACCCATGCCCACCCGTGTAGCTTCCGACACGCGGCCTCCGGGCCAGCGCACTGCCACCGCCCGACCCCATGGCGCGCCTAGTCATTTGCTCAGGTCCCGAGCAAGGGCTCGAACTCGAGCTCAAGCGTGGCCCCAACGCCCTCGGCCGCGCCCCAGCCAACGATCTCCTCCTCTCCGACCACACCGTCTCCGGCTACCATTGCGAACTCGAAGTCACCGACTTCAGCGCCAAAGTCAAGGACCTGGGCTCGACCAACGGCACGTTCGTCCAAGGCCAGCGCGTCCTCGAGGCCGAGCTCAAAGACGGCCACCAACTCCGCCTCGGCTCGCTCGAGCTTCGGCTTGCGCTCGAGTCCCCCGAAATCGCCATCCCCACGCTCACCGTCCCGGAGGCCCCGGGCCCTCGCTTCCTCCCGGACGGCGCCCCAGCCTGCGAACAACACCACCACCTCCCCGCCACCCTCCACTGCCGCCAGTGCGCCCGCGCCTGGTGCGACGACTGCGTCCATCCCCTCCGCCTCGCAGGCGGTCAAACGCGCATCTTCTGCCCGACCTGCAGCGGCCCCTGTGCGCCGCTCGAGACTGCCGCCGCCGCCGCCAAGCGCTCCCTCTGGCTCCGCCTCTGGGACACCCTCACCGGACCCGCGCGCCCCGCCCGCTCCCGCCGCCGCCCGCCCCGCCCCCCCTACCAGCGCCGACGCTGATTCGCCAAGACCAACCGCTTCAGGAACCGCGCACGATCCCCGTCATCCTCGGTTAACCCACACGCTCGGGGACGTGGGATACCGGTTCGACGACGAGGATCGGTCTAGGGGCCGTCCATAGGAGGAGCGGACAGGGCGCCGCCAAGGTTCCAGAGGTTGCAGATGGCCCACCATGTTCTCCTCGCGACCCCAATGGGTTGTTACTCATGAGTCACCGAGATGGTCTACAAGTCGTCGGCAGGGCGCGCAGTCCTCTGCGCGCCGTCAACCACGGTGGACTTACGAGGCTGCGGCGCGCAGAGGACTGCGCGCCCTGCAATGCGTCGTCTATCTCGACCTCTCATCAGTAGGTTCAACACCACCGGGTCGGTGCTCAGCGTCCGATACCCCATGAGCTTCCTGCCGTCCGTTGATACTTGCCCCGCGAGAAGCCACATGTCGCCGGGCGTCTCCACCTTCCGCGCAGTGAGTGAGCGCCCCCTGGGCCCCATCGCCGCCAACAGTAGCCTTTGCTGTCTGCTTCGCGTCGGTCAGTGCCACGAGCCCGAGGCCGCCCAGAAGTACCGGCGCCAGCCAGGGCCAGCGTCCCCGGGAATGATCGTGTTTGATCAACGAGGATGTCGCGACGCTTGAGGTGGGCCAATTCGTGCAGGAAAACGTAGCGCAACTCGGCCGGCGTGAAGCCTCCCGCAACGCCTTCGGGCAGTAGTAACCACGGCCGGATGAAGCCCATCAGCGCGGGGCTGCCCACCGCGCGGCTCTGCACTACGGGCAAGACCCGGCGGACCTCCATCCGCCGCTGCACCTCGGCGAGCACCTCTCCCACGGTCGGATTCACCACGGCATGCTGCCGGGCAAGCTCCGCGTTGAGCCGGCGACCGGACCAGACCACTTGCGCCAGCAGGACCAGCGCTCCGAGCAGCCAGGCTGCACCAAGGAGGGGAGAGCCAGGCCGAACCGCTGGACATCTCCGGGTCGCTTCCAGCGCCCGGGGCACCGCTCCCAGACCGGCTCGAGGATAGCCATGCGCCTACCGGTTCCACAGGCATCGACCGAGGAGGAATCTCCCCGACCGCCTGCGTCGATCCCGAGCTGTTCGCAGCCTCCGAAAGCGCCACGGGCCGGGACTCCTCAGCGGTCCCAGGAGCCGTGAGCTTTGCCGGGGCGGGCGACGGTCCGGCCGGGTTGGGGGCAGCCTTCACCCAATGGTGGGGCCGACCGGCGCGATGTAAGTTGCGCCCCTGGATTCAGGGCCTAGAATTGGGAGCGTGAAAGAGGTGGCCACATTGCTGAACGCGATGCGCGAGGCCGAGGTCATCGCCGAATATGCGCTGTTCGGTGCGGCGGCTCAGATGCGCTACACCGAAGCGGTGGCCACTTTCGACGCCGACGTCCTCGTGGCGGTGCCGTCGCCGCAACGGCTGGACGTGTTGCGACCGCTTTACGACTTCTGTGCCCAGCGCGGCTGGCAGCCGGAAGGCGAAGCCATCCCCGTCGGCGCCTGGCCGGTTCAGTTCATCCCGGTGTTCAGTCCGCTGACGCGCGAAGCGCTCGCGCTGGCCGACACGGCGGACTTCGACGGCGTGCCTTTTAGGGTGGTCAGGGCCGATCACCTGGCCGTGATCGCGCTGAGCGTCGGCCGCGCGAAGGACTTCGCAAGGATCCTCGCCCTGCTCGAAGCCAAGGCGGTCACGCCGGAGAGCGTGGTTGGCGTGGCCGCCCGGCACGGTTTGGCGGAGGCCTGGACCCAATTCCAGCGGCGATTCCTCCATGCCTCCTGACCTGCAGAAGCTCTTCGAGGCCCAGGCCCGCTGGCAGCGAGCCCGCGCCCTGCTCCCCTGGCACGAGAAGATCCGGATGGCCGAACTGATGCGCGCGACGGCGAGAAGCTTGCGAGGAGAATCGGCGAGTCCCACCGTGGAATCCGCTCGCGGCGCCACCCCGCCAACCGCGGAGTCCGGCCCGGACGCTCTCGCCCGAACCGCGAGGGGCGGATAGGGGGCGGTCCGGAACGATCGGGGTCACGTCTGGATTGGCCAACATGGCCGCGCGCAAGAAGCAGCGGCTCAAACGCGGGGGCGGCTGGCGGCGGCTGGACCTCGAGGAGGTCCATTTGGCGGTCGAGGCCGATCCTGACAGTCTCATGGCGGTCAACGAGGCACTCGAGGCGCTCGCCCGCGAAGATCCGGCCAAGGCGGAGCTGGTCAAACTGCGCTTCTTCGTCGGGCTATCGCTGCCGGAGGCAGCCCAAGCGCTCGGCCTGTCCCTGGCCACGGCGAAGCGTTCCTGGGCTTTCTGCCGCGCCTGGCTGTACCGGCGCCTGACCCAGAAAAGTCCTTGTTCCTGAAAAAAGTTGAGCCGGTCGAGCGGCGAGTGACGTTTGGAGGGATAGAACGAGAACGTCCTGGCTGCATGAACTCACGCAAAGAGCGAATCGAAGTGATCTTCAGCGCTGCCCTCGAGCTGGACACGCCGGAACAGCGCGAGGTCTATCTGGCCAAGATCGGCGAGGGCGGGTGCGGGGTGGTGTATGTCGCCGAGCAGGAGGAACCCGTTCGGCGCCGGGTCGCGCTAAAGGTCATCAAGCTGGGCATGGACACCAACAGCGCGATCGCCCGGTTCGAGGCCGAACGCCAGGCCCTGGCCCTGATGGAGCATCCCAACATCGCTCAGGTCCTGGACGCTGGAGCGACGGAAACCGGGCGACTCTTCTTCGTGATGGAGCTGGTCCGGGGCATTAAGATCACCGATTACTGCGACCAGAACAACCTCTCGACCCCCCAGCGGTCGGACCTCTTTATCCAGGTCTGCCACGCCATCCAGCATGCCCACCAGAAAGGGATCATCCACCGCGATATCAAGCCCTCGAACATCCTCGTCACCCTCCACGACGGTGTGCCCGTGCCCAAGGTCATCGACTTCGGGATCGCCAAGGCCACCACCCAGCAGCGGCTCACGGACAAGACCCTCTACACCGCCTTCGAGCAATTCCTCGGCACGCCGGCCTATATGAGCCCCGAACAGGCGGAACTGAGTGGATTGGACATCGACACCCGCAGCGACATCTACGCCCTGGGCGTGTTGCTGTACGAACTGCTGACGGGGCGAACCCCTTTCGACGCCAAGGAGTTGCTAGCGGCGGGGCTGGACCAAATGCGGCGGATCATCCGTGAACAGGAACCGGTGCGACCGTCGACTCGCCTGAGCACAATGATCCAGGGCGAGTTGACGGCCACCGCCAAACATCGGCATGCCGAGGGACCGAAGCTCATCCACTTGTTGCGGGGCGACCTGGATTGGATCGTGATGAAGGCCCTCGAGAAGGACCGGACGCGCCGGTACGAGACCGCCAACGGGCTGGCTCTGGATATCGAACGGCACCTCAAACAGGAACCCGTCGATGCTCGGCCGCCCAGCTCCGCCTACCGCCTGCAGAAGTTCGTGCGGCGGAACAAGCTCATGGTGACGGCGGCGGCAGCAGTTGCGGCCACTCTGGTGTTGGGGGTGGTGGTGAGCACCTGGGCAGTGGTTCCGGGCCGACCGTGAGCGAGATCGCGCAGTGGTGAACCAGCAGATTGCAGTTCAGGCTCTTGAAAGGGAGGCTGACCAGCGCCAGCGAGCGGAGCAAAACGAGCAGGGCGCTAAAGAAGCACAGGCGGAGGAGGCCAAGCAACGCCGTGTTGCGGAGCAACAGGCCTACCTCGCGGACATGAATGTGGCCTTTCACGCTTTGCGCGAGAACCAACTGGGACGGGTGCGTGGTCTGTTGGAACGGCACCGTCCACAGCCCGGAGCTCAGGACTTGCGGAGCTGGGAGTGGGGTCATCTGTGGCTCGAATCCCGGTCCGACGAGCTGTTCTCGTTGCAGAGCCACAGCGGCGGTGTCAACAGCATCGCCTTCTCCCCCGATGGCAGGCTGCTCGCTTCCGGCGGTCGGCAGGCCGTCAAGATCTGGGACGTAGCGAGCCGGAAAGGGAACGAGGTGACTACCTTGAAGCATCCACAGGTGAGCGATCTCGCCTTCTCGCCCGACGGGCGGTACCTGCTCACAGGAACCGACGACCCTACTGAGGGGGGGCCCAAGGTGCGCTTTTGGGAGGTCCGCAACTGGACCGAGGCCACACCCCTCACGAACTCCTCAGGCTTGCGGTCACTGACGGTTTCTCCGGACGGGAAGTCCCTCGCCATCACGGAAGGGACGGGCGATGTCCTTCTCTATGATTTCGCCACGCAAGAGCGCCTGGCGACGTTGGCCACGACCCCTTCAAGACATCGGGCCATCCGCGCTGTGTTCGCCCTACGGGAGCCGATCCTCGCCCTCGAGGAGGCGGAGGGTATTGCGCTGTGGAACATCGAACGACGCCAGAAAGTCCAAACGATTGCCGACCCAGATCGCAGACTCCGGGCCAAAGTGGGGAGGATGCACATGAACTCGCCCATCGCCCTCTCGCCGGATGGCTCACGGTTGGTCGTCGGGGGAACCTCCCTCGACGTGTTCGACCTGGAGCGAAGCGGTCAAAGGCTCGTCGTGACCAACCTCGCCAGTGAGCTCTGGCACCTGGCCTTTTCCCCTGACGGCGCCAAGCTTGCCGCGGCTGACGCTGACAATAGGATTATCATTTGGGACACGGCCGAGTGGACACGGCTAGCCGAGCTCAGAGGGCATCGCTCTCCCGCCCTGGATGTGGCCTTCTCGCCAGACGGCAAGCTGTTGGCTAGCGCAGGGTTGGACGGCACCATCAGGCTCTGGAGCACAACTGAATTCCCCGAGAAAAGGGCGTGGCATCTGTTTTCTACGAATGCCATGGTGTATTGGCAGGCATCACGCGGCCTCAGGTGTTCGCCCAACGGGAACTCATTCAGTCTTCGACTGGACGATAGGATACTCGAAGTCAGACTCCCGATGAAGCCTCTGGGCGAGGTGTTGTGGATGTCACCGCGGGGACGGTTCGTCTGCTATGCGGGCCAGGATGGTTGTTACCGCATCTGGGAAGTCGATGCGACGAAAGAAGTGAGCACCCTCCCTCAAGAGGGAAGCTACGTTCTGCCCGCAAGCTGCTTCTCGCCCGACGAGACGCTGATCCTGGGCGACGAAAAGGCCACCCGAGCGCGAGTTGTCTGGAGCACCGATGACGGCCGGGAGGTGGCACGTTTGGTGTCTGGCGATTTTGGGGACCCACCGGGCCATTGGTGGGGTGCCGATTCCCGAACCGTCATGATTGCCGACGCACGCGGGCGAGGGGTTCACCTCTGGGACGTCAGGAAGAACCTCGTCCGACAACTCCTCCGCCACCAGGGCGCAATTTGGAACGTCCTCATGTCGCGCGATACGGCTCACATGGCTACGCTGGGTGGGGATGGCATCGTCAAGCTATGGGCTTGGGATGGCCAGGATTACCGAGAGTCCCACACGATCGGTGAGCGCAGGCCGCTGGCCTACCAACACTGGATGTGCCCGATGGACTTCACGCCGGATAACCGCCGGCTCGTTCTAGCCGCCGGCGTAAGACAGCTCATGATCTACGACGTGGCATCCGGTCGAGAGGTCGGCTCGCCACTATTCGAAGGGCCATTTAGCGGATGCGGTTTCTCGCAGGATGGCAAGTCGCTGATTGTCGCCAACATATCCGCGTTCACCCGGCTGCGCGCAACGCCCCTCTCGGAGGCCGGCCGATGAGGCAGGGTGGGCATCATGGTAGCCCGCTTACATCGGACCTGGTGCGTTGGCTGGACTAGGACGGGTGGACCCCTGACCGGCGCCGTCCGCTGGCTGCCGTCCGCGGATCCGCTTGGGAACCGGCGCGGTCCACCCCTTGACTTCTCCACGCTTGTCCTTCAACGTATGCATTGTATGGCAACTAAGCCGCTCTCCCTGCGAGTCCCCGAAGAGGTTAGACTCCAACTCCAACGTCTGGCTCAACGGTTCGGCACCAGCCCAGCCACACTGGGCACCGACTACGTCACCCAGGGTGTGCGAACCACCCTGCACCCCAGCATCGAGTTTCGTCAGACGCCCGCCGGACGCATGGCCTACGTGCGTGGCGTCCGCTTGCCGGTCTGGCTCGCGGTCGAGACGGTTGCGGACTGCCGCGGTGATGCCGAGAAAGCATCCAAACTGCTCCGTCTGCCGCCGCTGCTGCTCAAGGCGGCGATCAACTACGCCCAGGCCTTTCCGGAGGAGATCGCCGCGGACCGGCACGCTGGACGGCAGCCGCTCGAGGACCTTGCTGGGTTGGTGCCCAATCATTCCTTTCTCCGCGTCTCATGACCCGCCTGCTGCTGGATTCGCACGTGCCCGCCGATGTGGCCGGTGCGTTGCGCACCCTGTGCCCCGAGGTGGACGTCCAACACTTGTCCGCTTGGCAGGACGGCGCCTACATCAACGCCACGGACGATGTCCTGCTCGAAGCCTGCTGGGAGGATGGGCGGGCGTTGGTGTCCAAGGACCGCGCCACGCTTCCGGGATGGCTGGCGCTCCGGGTGGCCGACGGCCGGGAACACGCTGGAGTACTGCTCTACGACCTGGAGCGGTTCAAAGCGCCTCAGATCGGCGCGCTGGCCCGGGCCATCGCCTCCGCCTTGGAGCAAACCAAAGGCAAGCTCGCCAACCGCTGGATCACCCTCCGCTGACCCGGACATCGAAGCGATGCTGGCGCGTGTCCAGGCCGCGCGATCAGCTCGCGAAGGGTATCGACCAGTCCAGGTCCCGCTGCTCGAACTTGACTTCCTGCATCCACAGCGGGCTCTCGAGGTGCGTGAGTTGAGCCGAGGCGGTCGAAAGCGACCGCGCGCGATTCTGGCCGCGAGTTGTGGTTGAACAAGCCGAGCACCTCCCAGGTCTCGGCGTCATAGCGCTGGAGGGTGCTCTTGCTGGGGACGCGCACCGCCTCGAGGCGACTGACACCGCAGAAGTGCTGCAGCAGGGGGCTGTCGGCCAGTCGGACGGCGAAGGCACGGTAACCCTCATGGAGCAAGAGGCGAGCGATGTTGCAGCGCAAGGCGCGGCGGGCGTGGAGTTGCCGATTCTCCAGGGCCCTGGCCGTGGGTTGGCCACCCTCGGCCAGCCAAGCTTGCGCGTCGATCTGCAGCATTTGGTTCTCCAGGCCGCTTTGGATGAGGAGTTGGTCGATGCGCAGGAGTCGGGTGCGCCAAACCTTGTAATCGACATTGCCCTCGATGGTGGGC
>VHCO01000170.1 GCA_016871715.1 Verrucomicrobiota bacterium | reverse complement strand
CTTGAAACTGAACGGTGTTGGACGGGGCGGGCCGAGGCCGCCCCGTGTAGACCGAGCCATCCTGGTCCGTGAACTGCAACTGGTCGCCCACCTGCTCGACGGTGAACTCGTTGAGGACTGGGAGAGCTGGTGGCGAATTGAAGTTCGGACGTAGTCGTTGGAGGTTGACCTGCTGAAAGGCCTGCCCGGCGCGACTCGATCGTTCGACGGGCGTGAGCCGCTCGACCACCCCCCGCATCGCCGCTCGGCGCGCCGGCTGGGGCGCGGGCACTGGTTCGGGCACTCGAGCGAGGGCGGTGCTAGCATCGGGCGCAGGCTCGAGCACCGGTGTCGCAGCCGCGGTTACGACCGGTGGGGCTGGAGCGGGGTCGGGGCTGGGAGGTTCGGGTGGGGAACTCGGTTCGGGCACCCGAGCGAGGGCGGTGCTGGCCTCGGGCGCAGGCTCGAGCACCGGTGTCGCAGGCGCGGTTACGACCGGTGGGGCTGGAACGGGGTCGGGGCTGGGAGGTACGGGTGGGGAACTCGGTTCGGACCTAGCCTCCGCCGTAGCGGAACTCACGCGCAGGGGTTCGGGGGTCGAGACACCGGGCAGGGTGTCAGGCGTGGGTCGAAGCGTCACAGTTGGGGGCGGTGGCGCAACTGGCTCGGGTGCGGGGGCCTGGGCAGGCGCAGCGAGCGGGCGTGGCGCCGTTTGGGCTGGTGCGGCTGATGCGGCTGGGGCGAGGTTGCTGCGCAGGAGGGCATAGTAATGGTCACCCGCACGACCGGGTCCGGAGGAGGCGTTGGTCGGGTCCATCGCCGCGCGTTCCTGGGCAGGACCGCCGGTTGCCCCGGCGATCAAGGCCGGGTCGACTTGGGCTAAGTGCGACGTTGCCGAACGGTCGCTATCCGGCAGGAAGACGACCAAGGCGCAGACGAGCAGGAGGGCGGCGGTGGCACCGACCCAAGCGAACCTGGGTCCGAGGCTGAGCCACCATCCGGGTTTGGCCACGGCCGGTTTGGGTGCGGGTCTGGGTGGGGGTTTTGGGGCAGGCGCAAGGGCGTAGCGTTGCTCGGCCTCAGTCAAGAGCTTGGTGCGCAAGGCCTGGGGCATGGTGAACGGAGCCCCCGCCTGTTGGCGCCGCTCTTGGGCGTACGCCTGGAGGCGGTCCTCGAAGGTTGGTTTGGGCTCGGTGGACATAGAACCGAAGGGTTAGACGGAGAGTGTCCCGGAATTCTCCTTGGAAATCATCTCGACGGCGACTTGCTCGAGGCGATCCAGGCACTTGCTCAGCCGCGAGCTAACCGTTTTGGGATTCATCTCGAAGGCCTCGGCCAGTTCCTCGTAACTCTGCTCGCCGAAGTAGCGCAACTCGATCAAGTCGCGACACGGCCCGCCCAAGACATCTAACGCGCGGCGCAAGAACGCTGCTTCTTCTCGACGCACGAGGAGTTGGTCGGGCCCGGGGGCGCTGCTGGGTGGGTCTGGGGCACAGCCGGTCTCGGGGTCAGCCGATTGGAGCGAGATGGGGGCTTGGCCCCCGCCGCGCTTGGCGGCTTGGCGGCGTTCGAGGGCATCGCGGGCCTTGTTTGCGGCGATGCGGAAGGCCCAAGTACGAAACGAGCTGGCGCCCTGGAAGCTGTTCAGGTTCTTGACCACGGCCAGGAAGACCTCCTGACAGATTTCCTCGACATCCTCTCGCGAGAAGTCGGGGCTGAGCTGGAACACGTACCGCCCCACGGCCGGGTAGTGTTGGTCGAACAATTCTTCCCAGGCCGGGCTCTCGCCGCGCCGACAACGCGCGATCAGATCGTTCTCGGGACTTTCAGTCACAAGCAGCCACGTCCAATACCTGAGGGTCCTCGAACCGAAGCTGAATCACGCACGGCAGTCTAACCGACTCAACCGGGGCGGGGAAATGGGAAAGTTGGGCGCTGGCGGCTATGGAGAGGCGTGGGTGGATCGGTTGCGGACGGGCGCCGGGGCAGCGGCGGCGTTCGGGATTGAGGCGGGAGAGGGTGGCGGGCGACGTGGCGGGAGGTGGCGGCCTGGAGATTTCCCTTTTGCAAATCCGACCGATCTGTTTCAACGTCCGGCCGTGACGAAACCGCTGGCGCTCCTGTACTACGAGAGCCTGGTCATCGGCAACCAGGTGCTGAACCGGTTGCAGGCGCTGGGCTACCGCGTGGTGCTGGCGCCCGACCTAGGCAAGCTCGAGGAGTTGGTCCTGCGCGAGAAGCCGTTGGTGTTCGTCGCCGAACTCGATGCCGCGGTGAGCCGTGTCAGCAGCGCCGTACGCTTGCTGCGCTCGAACCCGGCCACGGCCCACGTGCCGGTGCTGGCCTTCGCCGACTTCAAGGATGCGCGCGCCCAAGCGAAGTTGGCGGACGAGGCCCGGGCCTGCGGGGCGAATCTGTTGGCTGACCAGACAGGTCTGTTGACCCAGCTCCCCGAGCTCCTCGACGAAGTGCTGCGTGTGGACTAGCCAGGCTGCCGATCCCGAGGTCTGAACAGGAAGCATCATGAACTCGAATGTAACTCGCGTGGAAGCCCGCTCGTACGGGGCCGGTTTCACCCTCATTGAACTGCTGGTCGTCATCGCCATCATTGCGATTCTCGCGGGGATGTTGTTGCCGGCGTTGGGCAAGGCGAAGACCAAGGCGCACGGCATCGCCTGCGTCAACAACCTCAAGCAGCTCCAGTACGCCTGGCATTTCTACGCCGACGACAACAGCGACAAGATCACCAGCTCAGGCTACACGCGGCCCGTCGAGCCCACTGCCTGGGTGGATGGTTGGCTGGACTTCAGTCCGACCACGACCGACAACACGAACACGGCCATTCTGCGCGACCCGAACCGGTCGAAATTTGCGACCTATTTCCAGGCCGTCGAGGTTTATCACTGCCCTGCCGATCACAGCACCGTCAAGATCGGCGGGCGCGCTTATCCCCGGGTTCGCAGCATGGGGATGAGCCAAGCCCTGGGCGGACCCGGCGACTGGCTCGACCCAGCGGGATTCCAGGCCAACGTCAGCTCGAAGCGCTACAAGACCTACTACAAGACCGCCGACATGACCGAGCCGCCTCCGGCGCAGCTTTACGTCCTGCTCGACGAACACCCGGACAGCATCAACGCAGGCGGCTTTGCCAACATGATGGTCGAAAGCCCCGGCAGTGCCCGCATCATCGATTTTCCGGCCAGCTACCATAATGGCGCCGGCGGCATCTCCTTCGCCGATGGCCACGCCGAAATCCGGAAATGGCTCGACGCGCGAACCCGGCCGCCGGTCAAGTACACCGGGCAACTGGCGCTCAATGTCGCTTCGCCGAACAACCAAGACATGATTTGGCTTGCCGAACGCACCTCGGTGCGGAATGTGCGGTAACAGCGCACGCATGAGGCCTCGGGATAGGCGACCGCTGGCAGGTAGGGTCCGGACCTGACGTGCTCGAGCATGACCTCCCGGGAGCGGGTCTTAGCGGCGCTGGCGCATCAGGGCACCGACCGCGTCCCGCGACTGCTTTACGAAGAGGTCATTGGCTATACGCCTCCCATCGAGCGGATGCTGCGCGAGCGCTGCGCGCCCCAAGCACCCCGCGATTACTTCCAGATGGACCTCACGCGGGTGCCCCCCGAGCCGACCGTCCTGCCGCGCCGCCGGTTCGCCGAATGGTTAGGGCCCGACGCCGAGCGCGCCTTAGCCGCTGGGGAAGTGGATGAATGGGGCGTGTGGCAGCAGCCTGGCGGTTTCCATCATTTCTCCCGCATGCGATCGCCGTTGCGCAGCGTGCGCGACCTGCGGCGCATCGAGGCTTATCCCTGGCCGGATTTGGACGACGCCTACCGCTTTGCCACCGTGGCCCAGAGGACCGCGGAATTGCACCGGCGCGGCCTCGCGGTGGTCGGCTACGCCGGCATGGTGTTCGAGCGGGCTTGGTACCTCCGGGGTTTTGAAGACCTGATGACCGACCTGCTCACGGCACCCGACCTGGCCCATGCCCTGCTCGAGCGGACCGCCTGGTTCCAGCGGCACGCGGCGGAACAGTTCGCACGGGCGGGGGTGGACATTGTGATCACGGGCGACGATGTGGCGGGCCAAGGGGGGTTGCTGATGCGCCGAGAGACGTGGCGCGAGTTCCTCAAACCGCGGCTGGCCGCGACGGTGGCGGCGGTCAAGGCTGTCCGACCCGAGTGCCGCGTCTTCTACCATTCCGACGGCAACGTCGAACCGCTCATCCCTGAGTTGATCGAGGTCGGGATCGAAATCTTGAACCCGGTTCAGCCCGAGTGCATGGACCCGGCGGCGGTCAAGCGCCAGTACGGCGACCGGCTTTCGTTTTGGGGTACGGTCAGTGCGCAGCGGACGATGCCGTTCGGCACGCCGGCCGACGTCAGGGCCGAGGTGCGGACTCGCATCCGGGAGGTGGGCGGCGGAGGCGGCCTGATCTTGGCGCCGGCGCACGTGTTAAGCCCGGAGGTGCCTTGGGAGAACGTCACGGCGTTCTTCGAGGCTGCAGACTCGACGGTGCCTGAGGCGGCGGGGTAGGCATCAGGGGTGGGAGGCTGCTCTCGACGCGCCGCTCGCGGCCTCCACCCTTCCGCCGATTCAACTCGAGTTTAAGTCCGCACAGCAGCTCGACCCGGCTCTGCGCCGCCACCATCTGGAGGATGCCGCGCGTGGCCACGCCAGCGAAGTGCAGTGGCTCGAGCCGAGCACCCAACGCCAGGGACATCGCCCAGTCGAACGCCGCATAGTAGCGGCGCAGGGCCGTGAGGAAACGCTCCGCCTTCAGCCGGTCTCGCGGGTGGATGAGTTGGGTAAACTCGGTGCCGGGGATCAGCCCGGGGGGTTGACCCAGATCGTTGCAGATCACCTCGCAGATGAACCCCTCGGAGTTGCACAGGAACGTCAGCGTTGCCGGCCTAGACGGCGCTGCGACAGGTTCGTGTCGGATCGCCGCACTCAACGACCCCGCCTCGAGTTCCTCGGCCGAGGAGTCATTCGTCGCTGCCCACTGCAGCCCGCCGCCGAATGATTCGCTCCCTGTGTCCATCCGCCCTCAGTTATCGGCAGAACGCGGCTTGGCTTCATCAGAAATTTCCTGACGGCGACCCCAAAAACTCGCTCAGGGTGGGTCCGCGAGCGACGCGGCGGTCATGAAACAAGAAATGCCAGAGTTCATAAGGCCAGACCTGGCGGCCGATGCGGTAGTACCACCGCATGGCCGCCCGCAGGGCACGGTCGGGGTGAGCCAAAACCCGCCGGAGCGACCGCGGACGCAACTGGACCACAGCTTCGATGAGTTTCACCCACACGATCAACCGCCAGGGCGGCACCCGCCGAGTGGCCAACACTTGGTGTTTGTAATCCCAGCGGCCGAGATCCGGCTGGATCACCCGCCGGCCGGCGGCCTTCTCGAAGTAAGGCGTCCAGCGGTGCGGCGTCGCGTAGAGCGCTTGGATCTGGTCCGGATCGTACGCGACGATCTGCCGGAGCGCGCGCCAGTAGTCCAGGTCCGTTTCCTCCTCGAACCCGGCGACGTAGGCCACCATCGAGAGGATGCCGTTGTGCCGCAACAGTCGAATGGCTTCACGGTCGGTCTCGCGCCGGCTACCCTTCTGGATGCTCCGCAAGGTGCGCTCGTCCATGCTCTCGAGCCCGAGCAGGAAACGCGCCACCCCGGCTCTCCGGTAGAGGGGTAACAGATCTGCATCGCGGACAATGTCGTCCGCCCGGGTCGAGCCCACCAGGATCAGAGGCACCCCCTCGGCCACGAGCGCATCGAGAAACGCTTGCCAAGCCGCGCGCGACGCCGTGGGGTTCTCGTCTGCGAAATTGATGACTTCCACCCCGTGCTCGCGGTAGAGCCAGGCCAACTCGCGCGCAAACCGGATGGGATCCCGATGGCGCCAGCGCCGCCAGAACTCGCGTTGTCCGCAGTAATTGCAGCGGTGGGGACACCCACGCGAGAACTGGACGACGACCGCTCGGCGCTGGCCCCAGTAGCTGTAGCGCGCGAAGTCGATCAACTCCCACCCCACGCGGTAGGCGTCCAACTCCTCGATGACCGGGGCTGGCGCGGTTGCCACCACACGGCCCGCGGTCGGACCTGGGAGGGAGGCGTCGACGACCGGTCCAGCAGCGGCTCGCCGAAACGCGATCCCAGGCACGGCCTCGAGGTCCGCCTGGCGCTCGAGCGCGTCGACGAGACGGACGACGGTCGCTTCGCCTTCGCCGCGCACGATCGCGTCGATCTGCGGTTCGCGTTCGAGAATGTCTCGCCAGTGATAGGTCGGGTACACCCCGCCGTAGACGATCCACAAGTCCGGCCGAGCCGCCCGAAGCGCGCGTGTCACCTCGACGACCGTGGGATGGGCGGAGGTAGACCCAGAGTGGCCTACCAGGACGGCGTCGGGCGACGCGTGACAGACTCTCCCTACCATCTCGGCGGTGGTGAGGGGCCCGAATTCGGCGTCCAAGAGCTCGACCTGGTGGCCGGCATCCAGGAGGGGGCCACCGAGGGCGAGCAGACCGAGCGGGGGCAGATGCTCGCGGGGGATGCGGCTTCCGATCGCGGGGTGGGGTGGGTTCAGGAGCAAGAGCTTCATAATCGGGCGTTAGTCTGGGCCGAGTTTGCGCGCCATATTTCAAATCACTTTGCGGTACAAAGTATATGATGTCAATTGACCTTTTGCGTTCAAAGTTCGCATCGACCCCTGCTCTTCCATGACTACTCGCTGATCTAGAACTCGATAACACGCCGCTTTATCCAGCGACACTTCATACACTTTATTGTACAAAGATGATTATAGGCTGGGCGTTGACACCCTAACCCCGTCCGCCGGCTCCACCCGAGCCTGGCCCAGCTTGGCCATCGGGCGTTGGTGTTGTCCGGTGGAGCGACCGGCCTGGGACGGATGGCAGCGGCATCGATGCTGAGCGGATGTGACCGTCCGCGCTCCCCACCTCGCTGAGGATCCGGGTGCGGCGGAGGGACCCGCGGTCGCGGCTCGACGGTGCTGGGTTCTTGCTGCAAGCTGGCGGCTGCCGAGATGGCGGCGAACCGTCATACCTGTGATACCTCGACCCGGCCGTACGTCCTGGAGGTCCGGGGCGTGGCGAAGGCTTTCGCGGGGGTTCAAGCGCTGGCGGGGGTGGGGCTTGGAGTCTACGCCGGCGAGGTGCACGCGCTCGTTGGGGAGAACGGAGCGGGGAAGTCGACCCTGATGAAGATTGTGGCTGGGCTCGAGCCGGCCGATGCCGGCGAGCTATGGCGCCAAGGCCGGCGGGTCCACGTGCGACACCCCGCGGAAGCGCGGCGCCTCGGCATGGCGATGATCCACCAGGAGCTGATGCCCTTCCCGGACCTGAGCGTGGCGGAGAACCTGTTGATCGGCCACGAGCCGGCTGGACGTTGGACGGGGTGGATTGACCGGCGGCGACTTCACGCGGCGGCGGCGGGGCTGCTCGATCGCTTGGGAGCGGATTGGTCGCCGGAGACGCGCATGGGCGACTTGGGCGTGGCCGAGCAGCAATTGGTCGAGATCGCTCGGGCCCTGGCTCACCGCGCCGAGGTCGTGATCATGGACGAACCGACGGCGGCCCTTGCGGGGCGGGAGGTGGCTCGGCTGTTCGGGGTGATTGGCGAGTTGCGGCAACAAGGTGTGGCGGTGATCTACATTTCGCACAAGATCGAGGAGGTATTGCGCCTGGCCGACCGCGTGACGGTTCTGCGTGACGGCCGCTCGCTGGGGACCTATCCCATCGGCACGGTGAACCGCGAGCGGTTGATCGCCCTGATGGTCGGGCGAGAACTCGGAACCACCGCCACGCAACAGCCGGCGCGGGAGGGCCCAGTGGCCTTGGCCGTCCGCGGTCTCGGACGCGCCGGCAAGTTTGACGAGATCAGCTTCCAGCTTCGCCAGGGCGAAGTCCTTGGGCTGGCGGGGTTGATGGGCGCAGGCCGGACGGATCTGGCCCATGCACTGGCCGGGCTCGAGCCGGCCGAGCGGGGCGAGATCTGGGTGCAGGGCCGGCCAGTCCGGCTCGATCATCCGAGGGTGGCGTTGGATCGAGGCATCGCCTTGGTCAGCGAGGACCGAAAGCGGTACGGGTTGGTGCTGTGCCTGCCTGCGCAGCACAACCTGACCCTCGCGAATCTGCGGCGTTGCTGCCGGGGCGCCTTCATCCGCCCTCGCGAGGAGAACCGGGTGGCGGACGAGCGCCTGGGTGCGCTGGGGGTCCGGCCGGCTCGCCGCCTGCAGCCGGTCCAGTTTTTGAGTGGAGGCAACCAACAGAAGGTGGCGCTGGCCAAAGCCCTGTTTACCGAGCCGCAGATCCTGATCTTGGACGAGCCCACGCGCGGGATCGACATCGCGGCCAAGGCGGATGTGTACGCCCTCGTGGCTGAGCTCGCTCGGGCCGGCAAGGCCATCCTGTTAATCTCGTCCGAGTTGCCCGAGCTCCTGACGCTCAGCCATCGGATCTTGGTGCTGCGCGCCGGGCGGCTGGCGGCCGAACTCGATCCACGCCGCACCACTCAGGAAGAGATCCTGCAATATGCCATGCCCGCATCGTGATGAGACCTCAGGATAGTCGACCGTCGGTCGGTGGGACGCGCCGTCTTCTGTGCGCCGCCAAAGGTGGAGGAACGGACCGCTCGTGGTTGACGCGCTATGGGCTGGTGCTGGCTCTCGTCGCCATGAGTACCCTGCTCTTTTTGGCCAAGCCGAACTTCCTGACCCTGGGCAACCTCGTCAACGTGCTGCGCCAGATCTCGATCAACGGCATCTTGGCTGTCGGAGTGACCTATGTGCTCCTGGCGGGAGGCGTGGACCTCTCCCTCGGCTCGCTTGTGGCCTTGACGGGCGTGGTCGCGGCCAGCTTCGCGCATCCCGGGGAATATCCCTTGATCGTGCCGGTAGGGATGGGCGTGCTGACCGGGATGGCCTGCGGGACACTCAACGGCCTGGTGGTGACCCGGGGTGGCGTGGCGCCGTTCATTGTCACCCTGGGGATGATGACGGCGGCGCGGGGTTTGGCCCTGGTGCTGAGCGGTGGCCGACCCGTCTCGAACCTCAGCCCGGCGTTCACCCGCTTGGGCAGCGGCGATTGGCTCGGCGTACCGATACCCGTGCTGCTCCTGGCGGCGGTGGCGGTGTGCTCGTATTTGCTTTTGGCCAATGTGCGGTTGGGGCGCTACCTCTACGCCGTGGGCGGCAACGAGGACGCCGCGCGGGCCGCGGGTCTGCGGGTGGCGTCGATCAAGACGTTTGCCTACGCTGTGTGCGGGGCGTTCGCAGGCTTGGCTGGGGTCGTGTTGGCGGCGCGCATCACGACCGGCCAACCCAACGCAGGCATCGGTTACGAGCTGGACGCGATCGCCGCGGTCGTGATGGGCGGCACCAGCCTGTCGGGTGGCGTCGGCGGTGTGGGGGGGACGGTGCTCGGGGCGCTGTTGATAGGCGTCATCAACAACGGCTTGGACTTGCTCAACGTCTCCTCCTGCTACCAACAGATCGTCAAGGGCCTCATCATCGTCAGCGCCGTATGGCTCGACCGGCGGGCGCGTCGGCGTCGCACGGCATGACCGGTCCACTCGGGTCCGGAGGCGCGGGGCGCGGCTGAACCGTGCCGCATGGCGCTTGTGCGGCAGGGACGGCAAGATCGCTTGGGCCGCCCACGGACGAACCCGGAACTTGCTTTCAACGCGGCGGCTCGTTAGGAGATCGGGGTGCGGACAACCACGTTGTATTCCTGGTGGCGCGCGCTGTCGGTCGGCCTCGCGCTGATCTATGGCAAGCCCAGCTTTAGTGCCCCAATCATCAATGAGTTCCTCGCGGCCAATAACTCCGGACTGGTCGATGAGGATGGCGCGGTCTCCGATTGGATCGAGATCCACAACCCGGCGGATGCCCCGGTCTCGCTGGCCGGCTACTACCTCACCGACGACGCGGCCGTCCTCCGCAAGTGGACCTTCCCGGCGCTCACCCTCGAGGCGCGAGCGTATCTGGTGGTGTTCGCCTCCGGGAAGAACCGCACGGATCCGGCCGGCCGTCTGCACACCAATTTCCGGCTCGCGGCCGAAGGCGAGTACCTGGCGCTGGTGGCGCCGGACGGAGTGACCTTGGTCAGCGCCTTCACGCCGGCTTTCCCCCCACAGTTCGACGATGAATCCTTTGGGCTGGACCCGCAGGGGCCGCCCCCGGGGTGGAGCTTCTTTGCCACGCCAACCCCCGGCGCTCCGAATGCAACCGGCACCCGCGCCGGCCCGACCGTTTACCCGCTCGCCGCTAATCCGCCGCCGCCCACGACCGGCCCGCTGACGGTCGTTGCGCGGGTGGTGCCGGCCAACGACACCGTGGCGACGGTGCGGTTGTATTACCGGCGCATGTTCGCCCCGGAGACCATGCTGCCGATGACGGACGATGGCACCGCTGGCGATGCCCAAGCGGGTGACGGCCTCTGGACCGCAGTCATCCCGGCGACCGCGATTGCCCCGGGGGAAATGACTCGATGGCGATTCGTTGCCACGGATCGCCAGGGCACAGAGACGGTGGAGCCGGCCTTCCGTGTGCCGCTCGATTCCCCTCAGTATTTCGGCACCGTGGCTCAGGATGCCGAGCTGCAAACCGCCCTGCCGGTATTTCACTGGTTCACCACCAACCCGACGCGAGCGAACACGACCGCTGGGTCGCGCGGCTCGGTGTATTACGAGGGCGAGTTCTACGACAACGTGTTGTTCGCCCTGCACGGGCAGTCCTCGGCCGGCTTCCCCAAGAAGAGCTACAACATCGATTTCAATCGCCCCCAGCGCTTCCGCTGGAGCGCGGACGCGCCGCGGGTGGCGGACATCGATTTGCTCACCAACTGGGCGGATAAATCGAAGGTGCGTCACGTGCTGGCGTATGAAGTGATGCGTCAATCGGGTGTGCCGGCCCACTTCGCCTTGACGGTGCGCGTCGAACAAAACGGGCGATTCTTCAGCACCGCCGACTTCGTCGAGGACGCGGACGAAATCTACCTGGAACGAGCGGGATTGAACCGGGACGGGGCGCTCTACAAGGTGTACAACAACCTGCTCAACCGGGATGCCGGGAACACGGGAACGACCGGCGTCGAGAAGAAGACGCGCCAGTTCGAGAACAACAACGACCTCCAGGCCCTCATCCAAGGGTTGGCCCAGACTGGGCCGGCCTTGGCGCGGTACCTCTATGACCACATCGACCTCCCGCGGTGTGTCAACCTGCTGGCCGCCAACGCGGTCATCCGCAACATCGATATGCACAGCAAGAACTGGTATATCTACCGCGATACCGGGCGCAGTGGCGAGTGGGCCATGCTGCCTTGGGACTTGGATCTGAGCTTCGGCCGAGTCTGGAATACGCAGAACACTTACTTCGACAATGCCCTCTACACAGACGGATTTGTGATCACGGGCACCTCCATCCGGCTCGTTGCCCACATGTTCGCCAACCCCGACATCCGCGACATGATCTTCCGCCGCATGCGCACCCTGACGGACCGGTTCCTCCAACCTCCGCCCGAGCCTGGCACACTCGAAAGCGCTTTGTATTTCGAGCGGCGTCTCAACGAGCAGTCGGCGCGGATCGATCCTCCGACCATCGTGCCCTCGGATGCCCGCCTGGATTTCGAGAAGTGGGGCTCGTGGCTCCAGGGGGGCGCCACGGTGCCTTACACGAACCCGAACGTGGCGGTGGAAACGATGGCCGAGGCCATCCTGCGCTGGAAGGCCGAGTATCTGCCCGCGCGCCGCCAGTACATCTACCACACCCAAATCGTCGGTCGCGGCGGCGAGATCCCGTTGCCCCAGATGAGCGGCGGGCCGACCACGAACTGGACGCCGTTGGTGGTGGCGGGCGCGCCGGTCCGAGCGCTGGTGCCCCGCAACGGCGATCTGGGAACGACCTGGACAGGGCACCCATCTCATGAACCGCTGGACACGACCGGGTGGCTCAGGGGCACCACGGGCGTGGGCTATGAACGGGCCACGGGCTACGAGGGGCTGATTGGCCTCAACGTGGACACCCCCATGCGAAACAACACGAGCGTCTACGTGCGCATCGAATTCACCGTAGGCGACCCCGCCGCCTTCGACCGGCTGCAACTGGGCATGAAATACGACGATGGCTTCGTCGCGTTTCTCAACGGCGCGCTGATCGCCTCAGCCAATGCGCCGGCGTCGCCGCAATGGAACTCTGCCGCGACGAGGTCACAGGAGGCCAACGCGGCAAGGTTCATCCTCTTCGACGTTACGGCCGAGGCGGCCCGGTTGCGGGCCGGCCGGAACATCTTGGCCATTCAGGGCCTCAACGACAGCGTCGAGAGCAGCGACATGATCGTCGTGCCCGAACTCCACGGCGGGAAGGTCGTCGCCCCGACCGGCCTCGAGCCCACCCTCGAATTCGGCGCCCTCGAGCCCAGCCCCCCCTCAGGGAACCAAGACGAGGAGTACATCCAGATCCTCAATCCCCATGCCCTGGCCGTGGACATCTCCAATTGGCGGTTGACCGGCGGCGTCGAGCACCGGTTCGTCCCCGGAACGGTCCTCCCGCCGAACGGGGCCCTCTACGTGTGCCCCAATGCCGCCGCTTTCCGCGCCCGCAGCGTTTCCCCACGCGGCGGCGAAGGGCTCTTCGTGCAGGGCGGCTATGCGGGGCATCTGTCGAGCTGGGGGGAAACCGTGGTGCTCGTGGATGCCTCCGGCGCCACGAATAACACGACATCCTACCAAGGCCAACCCTCGGACGCCCAACGCTATCTGGTGATCAGCGAGCTGATGTATCATGCCGCCGGCGATGGCTTGGCCGAGTTTATCGAGTTGTTGAATATCAGCCAGTCGGCCACGCTCGACCTGCGGGGAATCCGGTTCACTCAGGGTGTGGAATTCAGCTTCACCGGCAGCGCCGTCACGTCGTTACCGCCCGGCGCGCGCGTGCTCGCGGTGCGCGACCTCGCTGCCTTCCGCGCCGTCTACGGCACCGGCCATCCGGTGGCGGGCGCTTTCCTCGATGGCACGGCCCTCAGCAACGGCGGCGAACGAATCAAGCTCGAGGATGCCGAAGGCAGCACGATTCGGGAATTCGTCTACGATGACCAGCCCCCGTGGCCACCCGAGGCCGATGCCGGTTACAGCCTGGTCTTGATCGCGCCGGAGACCAATCCGGATCACGGCCTGGCCAAGAACTGGCGTGCCAGCGCGCGGCCGGGTGGCAGCCCGGGTCAGCCAGACGCAGTGCCGTTCCCGGCTCATCCCGCCGGAGACACGAACCAAAACGGCGAGCGCGATCTAATCGATTACGCGCTGGGCAATGACCTCGGTCTGCCGCCCATCTTCCCGAAGCTGACTCTCGAAACGGATCCGCGAGGCGGGCCCGCCACCATCCGCCTCAGTTGCCCGGTCAGTCGCGGAGCCGAGCGCGTCAACCTCGCGGTGTCGATCTCGACGGACTTAACCACTTGGCAAGACGGCGGCGCGCACCTCGAATTGGTCTCCTGGAAGCCCCTCGGCGACGGCCGGGACGTCGCAAACTGGCGCGTCAAACCGCCGCTCCGAGACCAACCACGCGTCTTCCTGCGGTTGCGGGCCGTGGCGCATTGACCGATGAATCCCCTGTTCCAATCCCATTCTGTGACATCGCTTCCGCTGCAAGGCCGGACGGCCGGTTCACAGACCGCTGCCAGCGCGGTCGAGCCGTCGCGGCCGGCGGGCGAGCGGGCTAAGACGGCCGTGCCGATCGCGCCGGTCGCGCTCAGGCACACGGCTTGGATAGCCGGACTCGTGCTCTTGGGGTTTGGTCTGGGCGGCTGCCAGCGTCAGCCGAATGACCCATCGAACCAGGCCGGTGACTCGCAGAGTCCGCTCTCGGATCGGTTCCTCCGCCTGATGAACGTTGGGAAGAACTACCTGGACCGAGGCGATGCCACTAATGCGTTGGCAATCTACCTGGACGCGGCAGCCCTTGCGCCGAACGACGCCGACGTCCGCTTGAATCTGGCCAATGCCCACCTGCTGGCTGGAGCGGCGGAGGCGGCGGTTCAGGCCGCTGAGCAACTGCTCCAACTCGAACCCAACTCGGCGGCGGCTTACTTCGTCAAGGGGTCGGCCTGCCTTCGGCTGCTGCAATGGGAGGACGCAGCGAAAGCCTTGGAGAATGCCTTGACCATTGACCCGGGCGACACCGCGACCCTCTTCCAGCTCGGGAGGGCCAGGATCGAGCTGGAGCAATGGGACGGGGCTATTGCCGCCTTCAAGGAAGGGATCGCGCTCGATCCCAATCATCTCCATCGCACGGCGCATTACCTGCTGGGTCAGGCGCTGCTGCGCGCCGGGCGGCAGGATGAAGCCCAACAGGCCCTGCAACAGCACGTGGCCAACCTCGAGGGCGGAGGTCCTCCCGCCACCTTTGCCGCCTTCGAGCGGAGCAAACACACCCTGGCGCGCGTGCCCTTCAGACTCGAGCAACCGGACCTACAAGGGACCAAGGTCAGGTTCTTAGACGCGACCGCCGAAACGCTGGGCACGGCCGCGCAGACTGGCTCCGCCCCGGTTGGAGTCATCGATCCATCCCACTCGGGTTGGCCCAGCCTCTTCGTCTTCGAAACGGGCCATCGCTTCCGCCTCCTCCGTAACGTCCAGGGCGCCTTTCGGCCCGAGCTTGTACCCTACCCCGCCTTGCCCGGGGCGCGCTACGCCAAGATCTTGGTCGCCGACCTGCAGAATGACCGCTTCAGTGATGTCGTCGCGCTTGGGGATCGAGGCTGCCAGGTATTCACCTTCAGCACCAACGGACTGGGAGCCGAGGTCACGAAACTGGGCCGCCTGAGCCAAGCGCACGCCTCGGACGGCTTACTGGTGGATTTGGATTTCACAGGAAAGCTGGACCTGATCGCCGTGACCGCTGACACCCGTAACCTGCGTGTCTTCCGGCAACTCGGACCGCTGGCTTTCGACGACATCACCGACGCTTCCGGCATCCCTGATTCGCTCAGTCATGCCCAGGCGATCTTCATGGAGGATTGGAACCGCGACGGCCTCATGGACTTGGTCGTCAGCCGGTCGGAGGGGCCACCCTTGCTCCTCGAGAAACAGCGCGGGGGACCCCTCGTGCCGCGCGAGCCGCGCGATTGGGTCGCAGGCACCGTCTTCTGCACGGGCGATTTCGACAACGACCTCCGGCCGGACCTGGCCATCGCAAGTGCCGGCAAGATCGCCCTCTGCTTCAACGGCGGAGCCAGAAGAGACGTGCCCTTGCCAGACCATGCGCGGCTTAGCCAAATCGTGGCGGTCGACTACGACAATGATGGCTGGCTGGACCTCTGGGGGCTCGGCGGTGAGAGCATCCGGGTGTGGCGCAATCTCGGTTTGGCGGGCTTTCGCGAACAAACCGCCGAGCTCGGTCTCGACCGATTCGCCGGCGGCGCGGTGGCGGAAATCCACTTCGCCGATTTCGACCGCGACTGCGATTCGGATGCTGTCGTGGCCTTAGCGCATGGGGGGGTGCGCTACCTGCGCAACGAAGGCGGCAACGCCCAGGCACAAGTCAAGGTGCAGTTGGCCGGGAACCGGTCCAATGCCAGCGGGCTCGGCTGCAAGGTCGAGATCGAATCGGGCGGGCTGCGACTCCTGCGCACCGTGCAGCGTCTGCCGGTCGAGATTGGCGTGGGCAAACACCACAAACTGGACTCGTTCCTGGTGCATTGGGCCAACTGGCCCCAAGGCTCCGCCGAAACGCCTTTTGACTGTCGCGAGCCCATCCTGGCCGTCGAACTGACCCTCCAGGAAGGTTCCTGCCCCTACCTCTACGCCTGGGACGGTGAACGCTTTCGCTTCGTGACTGACATCCTGGGAGCGGCCCCGCTCGGGTTGCCCGCGGCTGAGGGTCGTTATATCGAGGCCGATCCGGAGGAACTCGTCTGGATCGGCGATGAGCGGACCTTTCCGCCCCGCGACGGGATGTATCAAGTCCGGATCACCGAGGAGCTTCGCGAGGTCCTCTACCTGGACGAAGTGAAGTTGGTGGCGGTGGATCACGAGCCCGGCACCGAGGTGCACTCGACCGACAAGCTGCTCCCGAGCGGGCCCTTTCCCCAAGGCGCACTGCTGACTCTGCATCGTGAGCACCCGCTGCGGAGGGCCGAAACGCTGGACGGTCGCGAAGTCACTCTCGCCCTGCGCAGCGTCGATGGCCAGCGCGTCTCGCCCGCGCAACTGCGCGCGCCGCAACTTCGCGGCTTGGCCGAGCCGCACGGGTGGATCCTCGATTTCGGGCCGCTGGACCCGAGCAAACCCCTGGTGCTGGTCATGAACGGCTGGCTTCGCTTCGGCGGTGGCATGGCCAACATAGCCGCTTCTCACGATCCCGCGCTTCCGTTTCCCTTCCCGGCCCTCGATGCTGAAGTCGCTCCCGGACTGTGGACGCCGGTCCCCGTCACGGTCGGTGCGCCAGCCGGAAAAACCAAGACGATCCTCGTCGATCTGGAAGGGCGGTTGGCGACTGGCGCACGCCGGTTGCGCCTGACCCAAGCCTTCGAGATCCATTGGGACCGCATCGCCCTGTTGGAGAAACGTACCAACGCGCTCACCCGGATCGCCTATGTCGCTCCCACCCAAGCCGAGCTCGATTTCCGGGGCTTTAGCCACCTCCAAAACCTGCCGCCGGATTGGCCGCTCACGCCGGACTACGACACCGTGCGCGTGAACTCGCCCTGGACCCTCATCCCAGGCGGATGGTGCACGCGCTACGGTGACGTGTCCGAGTTGGTGGCCACCCGCGACGAGGCACTCGCCCTCATCAACAGCGGGGATGAACTCAGCCTCGCCTTCGCGGCCAGTTCGCTCCCGCCCAAGCCCGCGGGCAGCAGCCGTGGTTTCTTCCTCTACGTCGACGGCTGGGATAAAGACTCGGATTTCCATGTGGCCGCCGGCACGCAAATCGAACCGCTCCCCTTCCACGGCCTCAGCGACCAACGCTACGCCCAAGAGCCACGCCCCAAGTTCCCCAGCGACTCGCTGCACCGCACCTACAACAACCGCTGGGTCGAAAGCAGAGTGCTCCGTCGCACCGACACGCGCCCGAACAGTAACCCGGGTGCTGAGTCAGCCGAGCCCGCCCCGAGACAGATCAGGTAACCTCCGCCGTTGCCCCCGTTGTCCCCGTAGAGTCGACCCTCGACACGAACCACGCCGCCGCGGTGGTCTTCCGTAGCCCCCGATAACCACAACTCGCCGCTTTGACCCCACCGTCACCGTTCCGGCTGAGCTTCACGAGGCCGCCCTCGGAGTCGTGCGCCGAGGTGGAGAAGATCATCCCATCGTGGTAGAGGGGCGTGGAACAGTTGATGCCCATCCGGTTGAATCCCCGACGAGGTTCTCTTGCCACATCGCCTTGCCGTCGAACCAAGGGCCATCGCCTCAGCCCGCACGTCCCGGAATTTACTCGACCCACGCTCCCAAACCCAATTAATATGCCAGGTATAAAGACATTGACACACTCGCTCTCACCTACCTCCTCCTGGGTTTCCACTCCCCTCCTCTCAGTAACAGAAGGCGCCACCTCAATCCGACAGGCTCCTGCCTGCGGGCTACGTTCACCCAACACTCCGGCGCACCCGACCACGGTTCCTGCTCTCAGGAGATAGCTTCCACCCGCAGGTCTCGTAACGCACTCAACCCCGTCAGCGCCGTTCCTCCACCCCGTATCGGCCGTGCCCCACTCCGACGCTTCGACCCAAACCGCTCCCGATGCGCCAACCACACCCCGTCCACAAACCCCTTCGAACCCAACACCACTCCGTCGGTCATGTGCCGAATCCGCAGCCGCAACACCTCCACCACACTCAACTCCCCGCCCTTCTTCAACACCCGCCGAATCTGCTCCCGACTCGATGCCACCTTCCCGCTGCTCCCAGACACCCCCGCACGCACAAACAGCCGCTGCCGATACTCCGCCCCAACCTCCTTCCACTCCCTTACCTTCACCGTCCTCGACTCGCCGGATGCGGCCCCCGCCTCCAGACCGGTCAAGAGCGGAGTGCGGGCATCTTGCCCGCGCGTCCCTGCCACTGCCCCTGCCTCTTCCCCTGCTGCCCCCGCCGCTGCCCCCGCCGCATGGCCCCCTGCCGTCCCAACGCCGCACTGAAACACTCCCTCACCCCCACCCGTGTACAAACTCAGCAACCCCGACCGCGCCTTCGCATCCCCAGCCACCGCCGCCGCGTACCCGCAGTGCCGGTAATCCTTCGGATCCTCCACCAATCCCGCCCGCACCGCGTTC
>VHCO01000169.1 GCA_016871715.1 Verrucomicrobiota bacterium | reverse complement strand
ACCACCCCAACGCCGCCCTCCACCGAGCCACCTCCAGCCCCAACCGCGCCCCCGCCCCCCCCCTCCACGACCTCACCCGGCGCACTAGCCTCGGGCGCCACGTCCACCCTTGCCCAGCCGCCTCCTAAGGTGCCCCCGACCCGACCGCCCTCGTCCCCGCCCGTGGCCGCCGTTCCGCCCGCTGGGCGGCCCGACCCCACGGAATCTGTGACGACGGCTCCGCCACCGCGCGTCGAGCCCGAGCCCACACCCACACCCGAGCCGCCTCCAACGCGCACCGTAGCGCTGCCGGCGCGACCAGAACCCACGCCAACGCCGCCCACCCCGTCGGTTCCAGCCGACACCGCCAGTCCAGCGGCAACCCCTTCGCCCACCGAGGTCGCTCCGCCCGAGCCAAGCCCCCCGGCGATCACCCTGGCCGATTCCTTGCGCGCCCGTGTGGAAGCCGAGGCGCGCACCGCGGAGGCTGCGGCGGACGCCACAGCCGAGAAACGCTCGCTCCTCCAGCGGCTCAATCCGCTCGGTTGGTTCGGCTCCGGCCGCGATGAGGAGTCGGCGGTGAAAACCCCAACCCCCATTCCCCCACCGGCAGTGTCCGGGGACCTAGCCCAGGCAGCGGGTCGGACGGCCCCCGGACCGTCACCGCCGGGAAGCCCAGCCACGGGAGTAACCGGTGCCGCGCGGCAACTCCTCGGACCCACACCCTCGGCCTCTGCGCCGGTGCCTGCTTTCCCACGGTACGCCTACGGGGCACCGCGGGCGGTGGCCAGTGGCAACCGCGCTCAAGCCGAACGGACCTTTGCGCAGGGTGTGGTTGCCCAGCGCAGTGGGCGGCTGGGCGAGGCGATCGAGGCTTACCGCTCGGCCCTACAGCAAGACCCAAGTTTCTTCGATGCGCACTACAACCTGGGCGTGGCGCTGCAAGACCGCGCGGACTGGGCAGGGGCGCTCACCGCTTATGAACAGGCACTGGCCCTCCGGCCCACCGACGCGGACGCGCGCTTCAACTTCGCCCTCGCCCTGCAAAGCTCAGGATACCCGCAGGACGCAGCCCTCGAATTCGGCAATCTGCTAGCCAGTCGGCCCAACTACGTGGATGCACACTTTGCGGTGGCTAACCTTTACGCTCAGACGCTCGACCAGCGCGATCAAGCGCGGGAGCATTACCAACGCGTCCTGCAGCTCCAACCTGACCATCCCCAGGCCGCCGCCATCCGCCGTTGGCTCAGCGTGAACCGTTAGACGCTCCTTGCGAAAAGCTGTGCTGCCGCCGGCGGCCCCGCACGTTACTCTCCCACCCCCCGGTAGAAGCGGCGGAGCCCACCCTTTGCGCTCGAGTCGCGCACCGACACGGCAGCGCCCCCTAGCGTCACGGTGGTCCAGTCCGTCCACGTCTCCAGGTCGGTCGAGGTCTGCAAACGATAGCTGCGCCCTGGGTCTCCCTGCACCAGGAAGACGAACTCGCCCGTGTCGAGGTATTGTGGGGCAGACAGAGCGACCGGCGCATACGCGAGGAAGAACTGCCGAACCGCTGCCGTGGCGGTGATCTCCCGGGCCAAACGTCTAGCCAGGCGCTCAAGGTGGAACGGATATCGCCTTGCATCCGGCTGATCACTGGCCAGTCGCCGTCTGGGTTGGGTGTGAACAACGCGCTCTCTTTGCTGGCGCAGATGTGCGTGCCGGCCATGCCCAGACTCGCTTTGGCTCCAACCACGCCCTTGAAGGCTTGGACACCCAAGCCGCACTCGAATCGGAAACAGAGCTCGAGCTGGTCCTGCTGCAGCGGCAAGTCCTCGAAGCCCCCCAGAAAATGCCGGCGCAACACATGCGGCTGGGGGTCCGGCGTCGTTTCGGGGCGCGCCGGGGGAAAGACCGTTTGCCAATGCGTCGTCCGCCGATGTCCACTGCTGCCGCCGACATCGATGAAGAACTGGAGCAGATCGGCCTTATCCAGGGTGGCCAGGGTGGGGCCCACGGGCGGTGGGATCAACGCTAAGACCGGGCCCAGATTAGCACTGAGCGTGAACTCAGAGTCGGCGGCCGACTTGCTGGCCAGCTCGAACTCGTAGGGCTGACCGGCGTCGAACGCCACCCGGCTTAACGTCGCCAAGGTGGCATGCTGGCCGAAGTCCAAGCTTACCCAATCCTCGACCATCTTGGGCGCCACGAGCTTCATCATCTCGACCGGCGCCGCTTTCGCATCCTTGGCCTCGGACTCGAGGACGAACATCTCGCCTTCTTGGCCGTGAAGTCCAAACTCGACTTTGCCCTCGTAGAAGACCCCCGCCAGCCGCGGCATCAGCACCAGGGACCAGTCCCCCCCAAGTTCGATTCCGTCGCGCACGCCGACCCCGAGTTGGTACTCGTAATTCAAGAAGCCGTCCTCCGTCGCGCCGATCGCGGCTTGGAAGCGCGCCAGTGGCATCAGACGCCCGGCCATCGCGTACGGATCCACGGACCCTGGTTGCGCCGCGGTCAGACGACTCATCGCCTCGAACGCCGAGGCCATCCAAGGCGGAGGCGTCACACCCACCAGTTGCCGTCGCGCCGATGGATACTCATGGCGATGAACCGTCACCCCGCCGTGACGCGTGACAACCACAAACAACGGCCGGAACGGCCCGGCCGGTAACTGCGACAGGTCCAGTTGGCCGGTCACGGCCACTTCCCTCTCCGCGTCGGGACTGGGGAAGCTGCGGACCACCCGGTGCAACACGCCGGGGACCTGGGCTGTGCCCAGACTGGTCAGCCAAGACCGCAGAGCGGCAGGGCTTGCTCCCGTGGGCGGCTCGAGAGCTGTTGGCTCACCGGTCCAACGGTTGGTGTAAGAGCGCGGATCGATCAGCCAAACCTCGGCCAGGCCGTCTGTCACCGTGACCGCCTCCGTCCCGCCCGGATTGCCATCCGCCAGATCGAACTTGGGCAACGCATAAGCGAAGCTCGCTGGTCGCACCCGCACTGACCAGCCGAGGGTCAGCGCCGCCCGAGCGTTCTCCGCGATGTAATCCGCACCGCTGCCGGCCCGCCGCGCCCCAGGCAGAAACACGCCCGCCCGGTCCAAGGTCGTCTCGAGGATTTCGGGGGAGGGCACCGGCTCGAGCTCGGCTCGAGCGACGATGGCCCAGTCTTCCGCCTGGCCCGCCGCGAAATCCGCCGTGTCGAACCGCTGCCGCCAAGGCAAGTAGTCCGGGTGTTGGACCTCGAGGAAAAGGGCTTGGGCGCGGGACAGCGCCGAAGGCAGAGCGAAGGCACCATCGGCATCGGTGCTGACCTCTTGCAGGAGGCTGCCAAAACGGGTGCGGACCTGCACCTGGGCATTGGGGACTGCCAGACCCGCGCCCGCACGGTGTACCTGGCCCCGCACCGCCAAACCACGTTCCATCAGCGCCGTGCTGCGCAGGTGTGGTATGGCTGGATCCAGAACTTCATAATCCCAACGGACCAAGCGCCAATTCGGGTTGAGGGCGGTGCCGCCTCCGACCCGGCGCCGGACACCCTCGAGCGTTTGGCCCGACAACTCGAGCGGCACGTGCGAAGTGCCATCCCAGAACTGGATGGTCGTCCCCGGAACCGGAAATGCCCGGTCGGCCACGTTGACCGACGCCAGGGTCAGGTTGTAGGCCAGCTCCGGCAAGGTCGCAGTCAGGTTGTCTTGGGGCCCAAATTCGTAAATGTCGAACACGTGATCGCCCTCCCCGGAAACGCGGCCTTCGTACCAACGCTGCGGGGAACGCCAATGGAGCCAGAAGGTGAATCCACCCTGGGGGAGCGGCACCGGGGCGCCCAGCGAATGAGGGTCGAAATGGCCAACCCAATAGTGTGGCAGCGCAAAGAGTCGCCCGCCCGCGTAGTCTGGGGCGACCATGCTAATGCGTCGATCGCCGTCCTCGTACTCGCGGACGATTCGATAAGTCTTCGTCCAGGCCCCGTCCCAGACGTGGATGCGAAGCCGGAGCCGCGTGTTCGGGGCTTGGTAGCGCGCCTCCAACCCAACAACCTCTAAGACTGTCAAAGGCTCGACAAAGCCGTACTGGGTCGGATCTTCCGGCGGTAACACGCCCGGGGGCGCCCAACTCGACACGCGGACGGGCAAGGGCACTGGTGACTCTTGACCGCCGATCCGTTGGATGAACTGGTGCCGAGGTGCAGCCAGCCCCAGCGTGTAGTCTCCAGAGCCCACTCCTCGGAACTCGAACTCGACGGCTGCCGCCAAACCACCCACTCCCTCGGCAATCCGCAGCAAGTCTGTCCGCACCGCCGTCCCCATCAGCGTGGCCGTCCCACCTTCAGTCACGATCTCCTGCTCTCCACCAATGACCGGATCTGCGGTGGCCGAATTCTCCGGCGTCGCCAGCACCTGCGCCATGGTCGGTCGGTAGCTCGCCATTCCCACCACGCCGCGCATGAGCACTTCCTGCCGGCGCACATAGATCTCGAGCTCATACTCGTGGCCGGACTCGAACACCAACGGCAGACCGTCGTTGCGCGTCCCGTTCCGTGGCGGTGCAAACCGGTACGGCCACACTTCCGCGAACGGCCAACCCTGCTCGCGCACCGCGCCGGTCGCCAGGTCCCGCACCATCACGTGGCTGCCCCAGTGGTTCGGCATGGCGGGGATCCGGATACCGTACCTCGCCGGGAGCAAAGCGACCGCGAACGTGCCTGTTCCGTCCACGTCCTGCACGACCGCGTGGGAAGCTTCGTCCAACAGACCATCTCCCGCGTACCCGACCCACTCGACGCCGCTTTGTGATCGCAATTCGTAGATGGGCAGCAACTCGCTCCCGCCCGTGCGCGGATCGAGCACCGGCTCAGGACTTAGCGCGTCCGCCACCCAAAGTCGCCCGCGCACGCGCGCCGGCTTTGCCCCCAGCCGGAGAGTCACTTGGTTCTCGACCCCGGCCTCGAGTTGGATCTGGTCTTCCCCGAGGAACCAAGGTTTGACCGCAAAGAACGTGTTCGTCGTGGCCGTGCCCTCGACCCACACACGGTACGGGCCAGGCAGCAAGCTGAACACCGTCCGGCGCTCCGAGGAGAATGACGTAAAAGGCAGCACCCTACGTTCGATCCCCTCGGTGGCTGTGCCGCCGATTCCCTCCAAATGCAGCGGCACGTTGTACAACAGCTTGGTCTTGGCCGGATCGTACCCCTCCGCCACCAGCGTCACTTTGAGGCTCGTCGGCAAAAGGGGCACGAAGATCTCGACCGAGCCCGACGGCAAGCGCTCATTTGCATCCGGCAAGATGTCCTGCGTCTTCAGGGCGTAACCGGGCCGCTTCACCACCACCTGCCAGTGGATGGCCGAAAGCCCGATGAATTTCAACCGCCCCTCCGCGTCTGTCACTCCCGTGCGCACCGGCGACAACAGTAGGTCCGGGTTCCCAAGCGCGAAACCGGTCAACTCGACAATGCTCTCGCCCAGCGGCCCGATCCGCTGCGCCACGGGATCCCAACCGGTAATCAGCACATCGAGTTCCTGGGCCACCGGCTTCAGAAAGTAACTGGCAGCCTGCGGTTCCTCGATCAGCCGTTTGTCATCTCCCGTCCCATCAGTCGTGTAGGGCAACCAACCCGGCCGGCCCGCTTCAGGCCCCGGCTGGTTGGCCAGAAACCGGTAATGACCACGGCTCAAGCCCCGAAACGTTGCCGCGCCGTTGGCCTCCGTCAGTTCGGTCCGAACCTCGGCCGGCAAAACGTCCGTCGCGCCGAGAAACCGCTGCACCGTCACCGGCACTCCCGCCAACCCCCAGCCCGTGGCCGCGCACTGCACCTGGGCGAAGACGTCAAAGGGCGCCGGCTCGCCGGGGACCGGCGCGGGCTTAGGAGTCAACGCAAAGCGGCGCCGCACCGTCTGACCCTCGGCAATGGCGATCAAGCCGCTGAGCACTTCGTAGCCAGGATGCTCGAGGCGCACGGCATACACCCCATTGGTCAAATCAGGCACCCGGAAGAAGCCAAACATCGAAGTCACGCGCGCGCGCCGATCAAACACCAGCGGCGGCTGGGCCGTCACCGTCGCCCGCAGACCCTCGATCGGGACACCGGTCGCGGCATCCGCCACCCAGCCGCGCAACTCGGGTGGGCCGCTGAGCCCCACGGCGTTCGAGGTCCAGAGTGCGTTCGCAAGCAAGAACCCACACCGCGCAACCGCGGGAAGGAACCGCCAGCGGCGAGTCAAGATCGGTCTGGCATTCATTGGTTCGGAAACCCGAAGGCATTCGGGCAACGGACGTGCCCGGACGCCTATAATGTGAGGAAGCTGAGGTTGCTAATAGAGAGTATAAGCAATGCCGGCCCGCCGTCCTTGATCTGGATCAAACCGATCCAGACCCAACCGCCCCCTTCGAATCCGGGTTGCCGAGCGGCCCAAGACCCGCTTTATTAGGCCCCGGCAAACCCAACAAAAGACCGATTCACCGAAAACCCATGAAACGACGTACCTTCCTCCAAGTCCTGGGCGGTGCCGCCAGCGCTGGCGCCCTCCCGCTCGAGCGCCTGCTCGCCGCCGATCTCAAGTCCACCGACGATATCGTGGCTCGGGTGGCCGGGTTGCCGCGCCGCGTCTTAGGCCGCACCCAACGCCCGGTCTCGCTCATCGTGTTTCCTGGCTTGGCCCTCATGCGCGAAGATCAGGAGAGCGCCAACCGCGCGGTCAAGCAGGCCTTCGAACAGGGCGTGAACTACTTCGACAACGCCCCGGCCTACGGACGCGACGGCGAGTGCGAAAAGAAAATGGGGCCGGCCCTCCAACAACTCGATCGCCGCCAGATCTTCCTCGCCTGCAAAACCAAGGCCCGAGACAAAGAGGGCGCCCGCGCCGAGCTCGAACGCTCCCTGCAGCGGCACCAGACCGATTACTTCGATCTTTACCAGATGCATCACCTGGTGACCGTGGAAGAGACCAAGAAAGCCCTCGGGCCGGGAGGGGCAATCGAGGCCTTCCTCCAGGCCCGCGAGGAAGGGAAAGTCAAGTGGTTCGGTTTCTCAGCCCACAGCACCCAAGGCGCCCTGACCGCCCTCGAGGGGTTCAACTTCGACACCGCCATGTTCCCCATCAGCTTCGCCGATTACTGCCTGCGCGAGTTCGGACGCGCGGTGATCGAGCTCGCCGCGCAGCGCGGAGCGGCTGTTGTGGCCATCAAACCCATGTCCATGGGCGCTTGGCCTCAAGGCGTCCAACGCACCCGCCAATGGTGGTATCGCACCACCGAAACCCCCGAGGAGATCGCCACCGCCCTCCGCTTCTCGCTCTCCCTCAAAGGCGTTGTAGCAGGCGTGCCCCCTTCGTTCATCGACCTGCTGGATAAGGCCATCGTCGCCGCCCGCGATTATCAGCCGGCCACCGCCCAGGACAAAGACAAGCTGCGCAAACTTGCCGAGCAATGCGAAGCCCTCTTCCTACGCGAAGACACACGCGCCGAGACGGCGCGCCTCGACAGCGACCTCCCATACCCCGAGCACGTCCAAGCGTGCTTCGGCTGAGAGCCAAACCGGTTACTGCAGCGGCTTCCAGCCCAGGTGCCGGAACCGGTCCCACACCCACACAAAGTCGCGGTTGCGGGCATTGCCGCCCGACCAGTAGAAGCTCGAGATCCCACGAGCCGAGTCGGTGGCGGCCTTAATGGTGCTCGGCTCGAGCCACTTGTGCGACTCGGCGTGGCCATCTGCAAAACCGAACGTGCTGATGTCGCCATGGAAAATGGCAAACGGATCCACCCAACCCGGCGTGCTCACGTTGATCACCCACGTGCCATTGTTGTAGCTGCGCGGGTCGGCTTCCTCGATGAAAACGAAGGCTTGCGACGGTAAATCAATCTCCGAGGTCTTGGTGTAGGGGCGAACGCCACTCCACATCCCGCCGTTCATCGTGTCCGATTTCGAGTAGCTATCGTACGCCCATCCGCGACCCGGCTGTAGCCGTTTGGTCCGTAAATCCCCCGGACAATGATACGCCCCCGCGGCCCCGCAGTACTGGTACAGAGGCGACTGGCGCAGCCCCTCCCCCACTCGCCGTTCCGCTTCCGTCGTGCTGATCCCCGTGGGAATCTCCGGACCCGGGATGGCTCCGCGCCAAAACCCTCCGGCGTAGAGCTGAATGGTCCCACGGTCGGTCACAAACTGCGTCGGCAACATGGTGTCGTTGTAGTCCAGGGCATACATCTGCCAGGCCAGCGTCAACTGCTTCAGGTTCGAGGCGCAGTTGGCGAAGGTTGCCTTCATCTTGGCACGGCCCAACGCCGGCAACAGCAAACCCGCCAGAATGGCAATGATGGCAATCACCACGAGCAGCTCGATGAGCGTAAACCCAGCGGTGAACGACGACCCGGACCGACGCGAGCGCAAGCAGCGTGGAGTCTTCATAAGCGTGTGCATTATTCGGTTTCCGCGCTACTTAATGCCCACCCTGCGCCGCCGGCAAGCAGAATCAGAAGTCGAGTTTCGATCCGCCACCCAACGCCAACAGCAGACCTCAGAAGTCAGTATCGGAGCCAGATTCCTTAGCAACGAAGGAGCACGGACAGATCCGGCCGCCCATCCGGTCCAGCGAGGCGCACCCCACAAGCCCAAGCTGCAACCTGCTGGCCAGCTTTCGCCCAGGATGGCAAGCGGCAGGCCCCTCGCTTTGGAGTTGGGTCTCGCGTGGTCTGTGCCCGCCCGCCCCGCAACGCAGTAACGCACTCAACCCCGACAGCCCGTACCCCAGCCCCAGCCTCCGAGCTCTGTATGCCAGGCATAAAGAGGTTGACACACCCCTCTCCCACCCGCTGCCTTTACTCCAACCCTGCATCGATGACGGCGGCTGGATCGAGCCAGTTCCCGCCTGCGGGCTACAGATTTCCCCTGCTCCGCACCTGTAGGGAGCACATTCGACCGCGGCCAAGTCGTTTCACGATCTCGGCTGCCCAAGCTTCACTCAGCGCCAACGCTGCAGCGCAACTGTCATCGTCCCCGTCGCATGCTCAGGTGCGGTGCGGGCTCCAGGGGTGCTGCTGCGGCCCAGCACGAGGTTCAACCCGACCGACGGTGCGGCGAATCGACCTCTTGCACCCCCACCACCCACCACCACCACCGGTTGGGCGATGGTCCGTTGGGGCGCCCACCGCTGAAAGCCAAAGTGCCGTACGTTATTGAGTCGAGACTGCAATCGCGCAAAAAGCCTGTTGAGCAACGAGTTCCACCATAACGGTGGTGGACGGCACCTTCCTTTGCGCTAGGCATTTCTGTGCGGCAGACCAGGAATCCGGAGCGTCAACAACTTAGAACCCGTTCCGTTATTACGTTATGGAGTTGCCATGGTCCCTCCCGCCCGCAACTCCATCCGCAGCATCCGCAATCCGCACCGGGCTAGGGAGCCACGCGGATGGGAACCCACCACGAGGCGAGCGCGAGCGCGAGGGGGAAAGCCCTGAGGGATCCGGCGCAAGGGGTTAGGGCGATACTTATTTGTTTCATGATAACACCTTGCTAGCGCTGTGAGAGGCGTGCTAGCCTATGAACCGAGCCCGGCGACCATGGGCTAACTGGCATGACCTTGACGAACTCGAAGTACACGTGGTTCGAGATCCCGCGCGCGGATCCGCCCAAGCGTTCCGCGGTCGAGCGCAGCGAGGATTTCGGAGAAATCTATGAGGTGTTTGACGAAGAGACCGCGCGGGCGCAAGCCAGTCGGTGTCTGCAGTGCGCCATGCCGTTCTGTCGGCAGGGGTGCCCGCTCGAGAATCGGATTCCAGAATGGCTGCAACTGGTGGCCGAAGGGCGTTTCCTCGAGGCGGCAGCCATCTCCGGGACCACGAGCAACCTCCCCGAACTGTGCGCGCGGGTGTGCCCACAAGAGCGGTTATGCGAAGGCAATTGCGCGTTGAATTCGCGGACGGAGCCTGTGTCTATTGGGGCGATCGAGCGCTTCATCAACGAGTACGCCTTCGCCCATGGCCAGGCGGATGTGTGCGCCCCCATGCCCAACGGGCGGAGCGTAGCCGTGGTGGGCTCAGGTCCGGCGGGCTTGGCGTGCGCCGATGAGTTGGCCAAGTGGGGTTACGCCGTCACGGTCTTCGAGTCGCAGCCGGTGGCCGGGGGCCTGCTGGTCAACGGGATCCCTTCCTTCAAGCTCGAGAAACCGCTGATTGAAAGGCGGTTGGCCGTGTTGCGGCGACGCGGTGTGAGCGTCCGCACCAACATCACCGTGGGCCAGGACGTTCCGCTGGCCGAGTTATTGGCCCAATTCGACGCGGTCTTCCTGGGCATGGGAGCGCAACGGGCCAAGCCCCTGGGCGTGCCCGGTGGGGAGTTCGAGGGAGTGCATGCGGCATTGCCCTTCTTGATTCAGAAGAACGGTGGCTGCGTCAGTAATCTCCCGCCCATCGAGGTGGCGGATCGGCGCGTGGCGGTGGTGGGGGGCGGTGACACGGCGATGGACTGCCTGCGCACAGCGATCCGAAGCGGTGCACGCGAGACCACCTGCATCTATCGGCGCGATTTGGCCAACATGCCGGGCAGCCGCAAAGAGTATGTCAATGCCATCGAAGAGGGCGCCAATTTCCTTTTCCTCACTAACCCGGTCGCCGTCGAAGGCGACGCCCAAGGTCGCGTCACCCAGGTGCGCTGCATCCGGATGGAACTGGGCGAACCCGACGCGAAAGGCCGCCGTTCCCCGAGGCCAGTCAAGGGGTCCGAGTTCGTGGTTCCAGCGGACATCGTGCTGGTCGCGTATGGATTCGATCCCGTGCCTTTCCCAGCCGGCAGCGAGTGGAGCCAGATCACGCTCAACGACTGGGGCGGGGTCGTGGTCGACGAGAACCACATGACCACGCTGCCGAAGGTGTTCTCCGGCGGGGACCAAGTGCGAGGCGCTGACCTCGTGGCTTTCGCGGTCCGCGACGGCCGCCGGGCAGCGCGCGGCATCCACCGGTACCTGACCGCTGCCCACGGCGCCCGCTGAGCCCTTACCGCCTGACGGTTACCGCCGGACGACCGCTTGGCCTGCGCTGGCCGCCCAACCGGTTCGCTCCAGCTACCCGGCGCCAACGGGCGCCAACCTAGCGCGCACACCCCGGCCGCCGACTCACGGGAGGCTTGTTTCGACCTTGCGATCTCGGCTATGAGTGAGCCGATGAAAGCACCTCCTCACGACGCGTCTCCTAGGCAGGCTTGGGCGGCATGGTTCGCCTTCCTGTTGGCGCCTTATTTCGCCATGGCCGGCCAGACGCTTTATGTGTCTAAGCTCGGCGACGACTCGGACGGTTCCTCGTGGGCGAAGGCGTACCGGACCATCCAGGCCGCCCTCGGTGCGGTGCCGGACGCAGAGGGCGGGCACCGGATCATCGTGCGGCCAGACACGTATCTCGAAGCGAATTTGTACCCGGCCCACCGCGGGGCCGCGGGTGCGTACAACGAATTGGTGGGGGACTGGGACGGTCGCCTGGGCTCAGGCACCAGCGGTTGGGTGGTGCTCGACTCGGGTGATGCCGCGCGGGGATTCAAGAGTTACGATTGGTGGGGGCCGATCCGCGCCTACAAGAAGGGCTGGTCCCAAGAACATCGAGAGGAGACCTTCTCGGCCATCCCTTGGGACCGCTGGCGATTGCGCCGAGTCTACGCTTCCGGCGGCGATGGCGGTTTGTTCTTCGACCTCGTGGACCGCGCCGAGCCGTTCACCGTGATCGTCGAGGATTGCGTGAGTCTGGGCCGCGCCTTCGGTGGCGGCGTGGCGAATGTGCTGTCGCGTCCGGAAGAGCCGAGTGTGTTCCGGCGCTGCACGCTCTGGTGCCTGGATTGGTGGGGCGACGCCGCCGGCGCCTACGTCCGCGCCGAGCACCCGCAAATGCCGGCTCACCCGGACGTGGTGTTCGAGGACTCGACCTTAGCCGGTCCGGATAACGCCCTGCAGGCCGGCAACCCCGGCTACAGCGGCTTCACCCGGGTTCGCCTCGCGCGCTGTCGGTTGATCAGCTTCAACTTCTCTCAGCCCCAGGGCAAACCCGGCACCGGCGTCATCCATAGCACCATCGAGGGCCGATACCTGCACGTGGACCTCGAGGATTGCACCTTGATGGGGTGTAAGATCTTCGGCGCGGGCGAGGGCGAAGTCAGCTTCTCGACACGCGGAGACGTGAAGGCTTACGTCCAATTCCAACAACCGATACCCCAAGGCATGCTCCGCCTCGGGCACTGGCCCCTCGAGGCCTTCCAAACGGTCCTGCCCGCCGCGCCCCCACCCCGGCACCCGACCCTGCAGATCGAGCGCCCGCCCGCAGCGGACTTGTGCGAAGTAGCGCCCGTGCTCTGGCGCGACCGGCTCACCTTGCTGAAGTGCCTCCGGCCCGCAAGCGGCGGAACGCAGGCGGACTACGCGCTCGCGCTCGAAGACGTCGAGAGCGGCACGGCGCTGGCCCGTTTCGGCGAAGGCTACAGCCTCGCCTCGGCGCTCGCCAAGAACGGCTCCCTCTACGTGTTCGCCTCGCGGTTCGCCCCAGGCAGTTGGAACGACGTGACGTTGTTGAAGTCCAGTGACCTGGCCACCTGGCAACAGAAGGTCGTGGTGCGGCAGGAGAACGAGCAGCTCTTCAACACCTCCGTCTGCGCGACCGACCAGGGCTACCTGATGGCCTACGAGTCCAACGATCCAAAGTACCAACCCTTCACGATCAAGTTCGCCACCTCGACCGACCTCGAGACCTGGACCAAGCTCCCCGGTGCGGTCTTCGGCGCCGACCGCTACGCCGCCTGCCCGTGCCTGCGCTTTGTGGACGGCTGGTACTATCTGCTTTACCTCGAGCACCGCCAACCGCGTTGGTACTTCGAGACCTGGCTGGCCCGCTCGCGCGATCTCCAGACTTGGGAATTGAGCCCGGCCAATCCCGTGCTCACCCCCGGACTGGACGATGGTATCAACGCCTCGGACCCGGACGCGATCGAGTTCGGCGGCCGCACCTACCTTTACTACAGCGTCGGGGATCAGCGGACCTGGTCGCAACTCCGCCGCGCCGTCTACCCCGGGCCGTTGGCCGCGTTCTACGCGGACTACTTCGGCTCTGGCCCTGCCCGCACGGGGACCGACCAAGCCCGAGGCGCACCCCGCGCCGCTGCTCAGTGACCGCCATCTAGCCGCCCGCCTGACCTTGCGCCCAGCGTGAAATGGGCAATTATTGGCCCGTGACGGCGCAGACTCCATCGGCGAACGAAACCTGGGACGCGGTCATCATCGGCGGCGGCCCAGCCGGGGCGGCGGCGGCGACGATCTTGGCCGAGTACGGGCACCGGGTGTTGGTGCTCGAACGCGAGCGTTTCCCGCGCTATCACGTGGGCGAGTCCCTCATCCCGTTCACTTACCAACCGCTCGAGCGACTGGGGCTGATCCCACAGATGAAAGCCTCGGCGTTCCAGAAGAAGTACAGCGTGCTCTTTGTTGCCCCCAACGGAAAGGCCAGCCAGCCTTTCTACTTCTTCAACCGCTACGACCGCGACACCGTGGCGCAGACTTGGCAGGTCCTGCGCTCGGAGTTCGACCAAATGCTGCTGGACAACGCCCGCGCCCGCGGCGCGGTCGTGCGCGAGGAAATCGAGGTGGTCGGACTCCTGCGCGCCCCAACAACCACCGGCTCCTCGGCATCCCAGCCCGGCGCCGCTGCCCCAAGCCCGCGGGTGATCGGCGTGCAAGCCCGGGACCAGACCGGTCGCCAGCTCGAGTTTCGCGCGCCCATCACGTTGGATTGCTCCGGTAAGGAGGCCTTCGCCACCGTGCGACAGGGTTGGCGGCTCAAGGACCCGTTCTTGAATAAGCTGGCGGTCTGGACCTATTACCGCGGATCGAAACGCGAAAGGGACCTGGACGAGGGCCAAACCACCGTGGCCTTCATCCCGGAGAAAGGCTGGTTCTGGCACATCCCGCAGCACCGCGATATGGTTAGCGTGGGCGTGGTGGCCGAGGGAAAGTACCTCACTCGCGGCGGGGTCAAGTCGCCCGAGGCCATCTTCCAGCGTGAACTGAAGGAAAACCTCTGGATTCAAGACCACCTGTCCGTGGGCGAACAAGTCGGCCCCTATTACCTCACCAGCGAGTACTCGTTCCATGCCCGCCACTGCGGTTGCGAGGGACTGTTGCTCGTCGGCGACGCGTTCTGTTTCTTGGACCCGGTGTTTTCCTCGGGCCTGATGCTGGCGCTGAAGAGCGGCGTGATGGCCGCGGACGCGGTCCATGCCGCACGCACCGCAGGGGAGCTGGCGCCCGAGCGCTTCGCCGACTACGCCACCCGCCTGCGCCGCGGCATCGAGAACATGCGCAAGTTGGTCTATGCCTTCTACGACCCGAACTTCAGTTTCAAACACGTGATCGAGCGGTACCCAGACCTGGCCGGCGAAATCACCGATTGCCTCTCGGGTGACGTCGACAAGGATTTCAGCCGGCTCTGGGACGCCATTCGCGAGTTTGCGCCCATTCCAGACGAACTCCCCGTAGGCCACCCCCTGACGAGCGCCCCCCGCCCCGCTGGAGAACCAGCCGCGCCCAGCCCAACCGAGCCAGCCCTCCGGCCCGCCTAGACCGCCGGCCCCTAGCCAGCCTATCGATCGCATTCCACCGCACCACGCCAACGCATCCCAAAGCCCCCCGACCACACCCTCGACCACCCCGACCCTCGCGTTCCCATGCGGATTGTCCAAATCACCCCCGGCGCCGGCAGCATGTACTGCGGCAATTGCCTGCGCGATAACGCCCTGGTCGGCGCCTGGCTCAAAGCGGGGCATGACGTGCTCATGCTGCCCATGTACCTGCCGCTCACGCTGGACGAGCTCAACCACAGCGCCGGAGCGCCCATCTTCTTCAGCGGCCTCAACGTCTACCTCGAACAAAAGTCCGCCTTCTTCCGCGCCGCCCCCAACTGGTTGCACCGGCTCCTCGCCTCGCCCCGGCTCCTCGCCTGGACCCGCCGCTTCGCCGCTAGGACGCGCCCAGCCGACGTCGCCGATCTCATGCTCTCGATGCTGCGCGGCGAGTCGGGCAACCAAGCGCGTGAACTCGAAGAACTCCTCCAGTGGCTCGAACGCCAGCCCAAACCCGACGTGCTCTGCCTCTCGAACGCGCTCTTGCTCGGGTTGGCACGGCGCCTCAAGGCCGGCCTGGGCGCGCGGGTGGTCTGTTTGCTCTCCGGCGAAGACACGTACCTGGACGGGCTTCCTGAACCTCAACGCACCCAGGCTTGGCAACTCTTGGCCGAACGCGCCCGCCAGGCTGACCTCTTCATCGCGCCCAGCCACTACTTCGCCGACCGCATGCGCGACCGGCTGCACCTAGCCCCCGACCGCGTCCGCACGGTACCGACGGGCCTGAACTTGGCCGGGTATGAAACCGCACCCAGCGTACGCGGAACCTCTGCCCCCGCTCGCCCGCCAGTCGTGGGTTACTTCGCCCGCATGTGTCGCGACAAGGGGCTCGAGACGTTGGTCGAGGCCTTTCTCGAACTCAAAAGCCGCGGCCGCGTCCCCGGCGTGCGACTCAAGGTGGGCGGCAGTTGTGGGCCTGCCGACGAGCCGTTCGTCGCCGCACTGCGCCAACGACTGCGGGCTCGCCAGGCCTTGGACGACGTCGAGTTCCATCCGAATCTGGATCGGACCGAGAAGATCGCCTTCCTCAAATCCTTGTCTCTGTTCTCCGTGCCCGCCCTCTACGGCGAAGCCTTCGGCCTCTACCTCCTCGAGGCCATGGCCGCGGGCGTACCTGTCGTCCAACCGCGCCACGCCGCCTTTCCCGAGTTAGTCGCCGACACCGGCGGCGGGGTCTTGTACGACCCCGACCAACCTGCCGGCTTGGTCGAGGCCCTCGAGGCGCTGCTGCTTGACCCCGCCCGCCTGCGCCAGTTGGGCGAGGCCGGCCAACGCGCCGTTGGGGACCGCTACAGCGCCGACGCCGTGGCGCGGCTGATGTCGAGCGCGTTCGGTCTCGCCGAATCCATCCCGCGAAAACCGTGAACCGTCGGCCGGCGCTGCGCCCGAGGTAACCCACACCCGCCAAGCCCTCCGTGTCGCCTCCGCCCGGGCCGCGCTTTTCCGTCGCCAACTCCGCCGCCTCGACCCAACATGGGCGCCCATGGCGTACGAGTTCAAACTGCAGCGCCGCGTCGAGTTCTCCGAGACCGACGCGGCGGGCATTGTCCACTTCTCGAATTTCTTTCGCTACATGGAGAGTGCCGAACACGCGTTCTTCCGCTCGCTGGGCTTCTCCGTGATGCTCAAGGACTACGATCCGCCCCTGGGCTTCCCCCGCGTGCACGTCGAGTGCGACTACCGCGCGCCGCTCCGCTTCGAGGACCTGTTCGAGATCCATTTGCTCGTTCGTGAGAAAAAGCCCAAGGCGCTCAGTTACTTGTTCAAGTTCCGCAACCTGAGCACCGCCTCCTCCCTCGAAGCGGCGCGCGGCGGCCTCACCGTCGTCTGCGTCGCGCATCACCCCGACGGCCGTCTGGTCTCCGCCAAAATCCCGCACCCGATCGCCGAGCAGATCCACGTCGCCCCGCCCGAGCTCCTTGGCTAAGGCCCGCTGGGCGCCGTCGCGCGCAGGTTCCGGCCTGCGATCTTGAGCCCGTAGCCATAGGGCATCGGTGGCTCGGCCGGCAGCCGCACCGCCAACCCGGCAGCCGTCTGCGTCCAATCCACCCGACCGGGGTAGCCTAACAACTGGACCTCGATCACCCGCGGCGCGCCCCCTGCCCCCGGCCCCGCCAGAGATCGGATCCGGGCCTGACCATTCCCCGGCCAAGCCAGCCCCAGCGCGTAAAGGGCCTCGCCTCGCGTCGTAAACCGGATGTCCTCAGCCGTGTAAGAGACGTTCGCGCGCTCCCCGAGACTGCCCTCGCGTTCGCGGTCCCGCGTCGGCCCTTCGCCATAGATTGTCCAAGGCCGCGTAGCGTAAATGGCCTCGCCATGGATCCGCAGCCATTCGCCTATGCTCGAGAGAATCGCTTGCGCCTCTTCGGGGATGCGCCCATCGGCCTGCGGGCCCACATTCAGCAAGAAGCACCCGTTCTTGGCCACCACGTCCACCAGCGCATCCACCAGTTCGTCAGCCGTCCGATAGCCCAACCCCGCATGGTGAAACCACGGCCCCACCGACGCATCCGTCAGCCAGACATCCGCCATCAACCGATCTTCCTGCCTCCCCCCGCGATCGGCGATGCCGGTCCATTGCTGGATGGCCGGGTCCTGATGCGCCACGCCAACCTCGCGTCCATGCCGCGCCGCCCAGTTGTAGTAATTGGCTAACATCCGCTGTTGGTACCCCTCCGGAACGATCCGACACGAGCCAAGGTCGAACCGCAGCAGATCGGGCCCGTACCGCTGCAGGACCTCGTCAACCAGCAACAGCCAAGTCTCCAGAAAACGCTGACTCGGCGGCGACCCGGGCGGGTGCGGTTCACCGTAGAGATCGGCGTGCCGCCCATCTGCCGCGTCGTAGGCGTAGGCGGGCTCGAAGTACTCCCAGGCTGCGCCGTGGTGCAAGGCGGCAAGAAACCGCAGCCCGCGGCGGCGCAAGGCCTGCTCAAGCTCCCCTGTCAGGTCGCGGCGCGGCCCCATGTCGCGGCTGTTCCAGCGGGTGATCACCGAGTCCCACAAGGCGAAGTTGTCGTGGTGAATCGCGACCCACCCTGCAAACTTCGCCCCCGCTCGCTCGAAGAGCTCCGCCCAGGCCTCGGCGTCGAACCGCTCGGCCTTGAAGTGCGGGATGACATCCTTGTAACCCGCTGTGTGGGGGTCGCCGAACCGTTGGCGATGGTAGGCAAACGCGGGGTGGTTGGTGAGGTAGAGCTGTTGGCCGTACCGCTCCATGAGCGCCGGCGCCGGCTCGGTCGCGACCGTGAGCGGTCCCCAGTGGGTGTAGATGCCGAACTTGTCGTCCCGCAACCACTCCGGCGCGCGGTATCGGCGCAGCGATTCCCAGTTCGCCATGTAAGGGCCCGGCGTCGGGTCGCGAATCACGGTCCCCGCCACGCCCCCGCTCCCCTCTGCCAACAACGGCGCTGCGAGCGCCACGGCGGCGCCGCCCCAGGCGAGCCACGCCAGAGTCCCAGCGCGGACCGCAACGACCGCATCGGCTGTCTTGCTCATGGCGGTGGTGGTAGTGTCGGTGTCTGAGCCGCTTTCCTTCTACACCGTCAGACCCAGGATGCACGCCCAATCCAATCCAATCGCCGGTGGGTAAGGGAGTGGCGTTGCCGCCACTCCCTCCCCGTTGTCGCCATAGGGTTCATTCCCTATATTTACCGGCGTGCCCCTTTCGGGCACCGGGCGACCCCTG
>VHCO01000168.1 GCA_016871715.1 Verrucomicrobiota bacterium | reverse complement strand
GCACGCTTCGCTCGACAACCCAGGGGTCCGGTATACCGTTTCGGCGCAGCCGTACGTCGTGCTTACGCGCGGCCCGATCAAGGCGTCGGAAGGGGTTGACCGGGTGGACTGGGCGAGGTTGGCGCCGCATTTCGAGGTGCCGGCGGCGTTTGCGGGGCAGTGGGGGAGCTATCGATCGCCTCTGCAGTTCACGGATGGCACGCCGGTAGAAACCGCGGCGGATTGGCCGCGGCGCCGGGCGCAGATCGCTCAGCAATGGGGCGACCTGCTGGGCCCCTGGCCGCCGCTCCTTGAACGACCCCGCGTAGACGTCCTGGCCGAATCGGCTCGGGAGAACCTCGGGCAGCAACGCGTCCGGGTCGAGATTGCGCCGGACCAAACGGGTGAAGGGTGGCTTTTGCGCCCCCCGGGCCCTGGGCCATTTCCGGCGGTGTTGGTCGTGTATTACGAGCCCGAGACCAGCGTGGGCCTGAGCACGAACCGGTTCCGCGATTTCGGCTATCAACTCGCCCGGCGCGGCTTCGTAACGCTGAACCTAGGCACCCCGGGGGGGAACGCTTGGAAGCCGGACGTGGGCCGAGCTCAGTGTCAACCGCTCTCGTTCCATGCCTACGTCGCCGCCAATGCATGGCACGCCCTCGCCAATCTGCCGGAGGTTGACCGGACGCGGATTGGCGTGGTGGGTCACTCGTATGGGGGGAAGTGGGCCCTGTTCGCCGCGGCGCTTTGGGATCGGTTCGCCTGCGTAGCGGTCAGCGATCCTGGCATCGTCTTCGACGAGACGCGCCCAAACGTCAATTATTGGGAACCGTGGTACCTGGGCTGGGACCCGGTTGCGCCGCGGCCAGCGCGCGGCCTGCCGACCCCGCAAAACCCTCGGACCGGCGCGTACCGGCGTCTGGTCGAGGCCGGACATGACCTGCATGAGTTGCACGCGTTGATTGCGCCACGTCCGTTCCTGGTGTCGGGCGGCTCGGAGGACCCGGTCGTGCGCTGGGTGGCGCTCAATCACACTGTGGCGGTGAACCGGTTGCTGGGCTATGCCCACCGCGTCGGGATGACCAACCGGCCCGAGCACAGCCCGAGCGCCGCCTCGAATGCCCAAGTTTATGCTTTCTTCGAGCATTTCTTGCGGTAGACGGCTCATTTGACACTGAGTCTGGCCGCGACTATCTATTGGCCGGTTCCTGGTGCGGAACCTCAATTAACGCGAAACACACGGATCCAATTACCATGCCTATCTCAGTCGGAACCAAAGCCCCAGACTTCGCCCTCAAGACCAAGACCGCCGCCGGCCTGGCAGACGTGAAATTGAGCGAACAACTCGGCCAAAAGAACACTGTCTTGCTCTTCTTTCCGCTTGCGTTCACCAGCGTCTGTACCAAGGAGATGTGCGACATCACCTCGGGGTTGAACGCCTACGCTGGCCTCAACGCCGAGGTCATCGGCATCAGCGTCGACAGCCCCTTCGCCCTCGAAGCCTGGGCGCAGAAAGAGAAGATCGGCATCAAACTCGCCAGCGACTTGAACAAGAAGACGGCCAAAGACTATGGTGTCCTGCTCGACGACCTGTTGGGGCTTGGCTCGGTCTCCGCGCGGGCTGCCTTCGTCATCGACAAACAAGGTGTCGTTCAGTACAGCGAGCAAACCCCCACACCCAAGGACCTCCCCAATTTTGCCGCCCTGCAGGCTGCCTTGGCCAAGCTCAAGTAACGGCGGCCAACTGCTTCCCAGGGTTGTCTGGATCAGTTTCGGTCCTGACCCATCCCCCTTGGTAGGCTTGTTACCTCGGGGCGTCAAGCAAGGTCTTTATCGAGGTGACCTCAGCCTCGGATGCCGCGTTCGACTTGGTCGGCGTTGGACGGTTCCTGTCCGACAGCGACACTCCCGACGCTTCCAAGCGACCCTCCCGGCCTGCAGGTATGCGGTGATGGAACAACAACCACAATCCTCGAAAGACCCATGAGAACACAGTTCGCGATCGGTGCGGTGACCCTGATGGCGGCTTCGGTGCTGGCCGCCGATGCCAAGGAACAAGCGCTGGCTGCCGCCAAGAAGCTCGGCGAGGTCAGCGGGTATAGTTGGAAACAAACGTCCGAATCGGCCGGCGGCGGTGGGCGGTTCGGCAGCGGGACCGAAGGGAAGACCATTAAAGACGGAACGGTCTGCCTGGCTATGACTTTCGGCGACAACACCTTCGAGGCCTTCCTAAAGGGCGAGAAGGGTGCGTTCAAGACCCCCGACGGCTGGCGGTCCGTCAGTGAGGCCGCCGAGAGCGCCGGCGGTGACGGGCAACCTGGACCGGGCCGGTTCATGGCGCGGATGCTTCAGAATTACCGGACCCCAGCCGCCCAGTTGACCGATATGCTCGGCAAGGTCAAAGCCCTCAAGGTCGACGGTGACGCTTGCGCGGGTGAACTCACCGAGGAGGGGGCCAAGTCCCTCATGAGCTTCGGCCGTGGCTCGGGTGGGGGAGGCGGACCCGAGATCAGTGGTGCCCAAGGCAACCTCAAGCTTTGGGTGAAGGACGGCGTGCCCGTTAAGTATCAGTATCAAGTCAAAGGCAAGATGTCCTTCGGAGGTAACGAGCGTGAAATCGACCGGACGACCACCGTCGAAATCAAGGAGGTGGGGACCACCAAGATCGAGATCCCGGCCGAGGCCAAGCAGAAGCTCTCCTGAAGGGAGGATCGCCTAAGGCCACTCGATCCGATAGCCGCTTGCGATTCGGAAGTGCGACGCGGTCTTAGCCTGAGGCCGGGCCCCTGCGGGGCCCACGCCACGGGCCCTTTATTACATTGTATTTCTGTCCACCGGCGCGGCTTGTAGCCTGCTGCGGGCCGCCCGGTGCTCTTGATTTCTGGGCCTACCCCAGTGGGCATGCATGGGCTGGACACGGCCGGGAGCGCAAGCTGAATCCTCGCTTTCGGCGGGTCTTGGAGGGTCCTGGTGCGGGTTGAGGGCGGTGAGACATCTGGGTGGATCGGCGGGCATCCTGGGGAGGACCACGCGAGCAACGGCCTTCGGTTGTTGACGGCAAGAAGCCGCGGCAAGCCGAGCGACTCTTTTACTGAGGTTAACCCTTTCGACGTGGCAACCGTGGTGGGGACCTTTATGGCAGCCTGAGTTGGCTGGCGAAGGCAACTAGAGGTGAATGACAGGGGCGATGTCCTGTGATCGAGAATCAATATAACCGGTTCATAGAAGTTGACAGCAGGCTTTACATTTGGCAAACTGGCCGGACTGACACCCTAGGCACTCATGAGAACGTCACGTATCAAAGTCAAAGGCCGACCGGCCGTTTACCACTGCGTCTCGCGCATCGTCGGCGCCCAACGGCTCCTGGATGACCTCGGCAAAGAAACCCTCGTCCGGCTCCTCCGGCGCCTGGCGACCTTCTGCGGCCTCGAGGTCATCACCTACTGCATCATGTCCAATCACTTCCATGTCCTGGTCCGCGTTCCGGCCGAGCAGAACCCGACCGACGAGGAATTGGTCGAGCGCATGAAGGCCCTCTACGGGAAGGCCAAGCCCCGAGAGGCCGGCCTGCTCTATGAAGCCGAGAAGGGGTTGCACGACCGTGGTCGGGTGGACGCGGACATACGGAAGCGGATGCTGGCGCGGATGGGGGATGTGTCGGAGTTCATGAAGGAGTTCAAACAGCGGTTCAGCAAGTGGTACAACATACGGCATCAGCGGTTTGGGACGCTGTGGGCGGAACGGTTCCGGAGTGTGCTGGTCGAGGATCAGCCGGGGGTGCTGGAGACGGTGTCGGCGTACATCGACCTGAACGCGGTGCGGGCGGGCTTGGTGGAGGATCCGAAGGATTACCGACACTGCGGGTACGCGGCGGCGGTGGCTGGGGGGGGGAAGGCGCGGTCGGGGTTGTTGAGTCTGTACACGGGCGGCAGTGAGGGAGGGTCTCGGGGCGGGAGTGCGGCAGCAGGGGCGGCTGAGGCAGCCGGACCGGAGGAGTCAGAGGGGGGAAGGGACCGCGGGCAAGATGCCCGCGCTCCGATCTTGACCGTGCCGGAGGCTGCAGAGGGGGCCGAGAGTTCGAGGCCGGTCAGGGTGAAGGAGCATGGGTGGAAGGAGGTGGGGGCGGAGTATCGGCGGCGGTTGTTTGTGCGCGGGGGGGTGTCTGGGAGCAGCGGGAAGGTGGCGATGAGTCGGGAGCAGATTCGGCGGATGTTGAAGAAAGGAGGGGAGTTGAGTGTGGGCGAGGTGTTACGGCTGCGGATACGGCACATGACGGACGGGGTGGTGTTGGGGTCGAAAGGGTTTGTGGATGCGGTATGGTTGGCGCATCGGGAGCGGTTTGGGGGGAAGCGGCGGAGTGGGGCGCGGCCGATCCGTGGGGTTCCGTTGCAAGGGCTGACTGCTTTGCGAGATCTGCGAGTGAAGACGGTCGGTTAAGTGGGATGCACGGCGAGTGTCTTTGCGCTGGAGCGCGGCACCTGCGGAAGACTGGCTGAGCTGGGCGGCTATGCCTGCGGTTAGGGAGGCGTTGGCGATGAGCGGTGGGTGGGTGGGAAGCCGGGTGAAGGCCGGGTGAAGGGCCAGCTTTGGAAAATCCGGTTCGACAAAGCGGGGCGAATACGGCAAATAGGCGGCGCGCAGGACCGACTATGGCCGAGAGTAGCAAAGAGTATTACGTGGGCGTTGACTTGGGCGCGACCAAGATACTGGCTGGCGTGTTCGATGAGAAGCTCAACTGCCTGGGCAAGGCCAAGATGAGCACGAAATCCCAGCGCGGGCCGGAAGCGGTCATCGAGCGGGTCGCGCGCTGTGTGGGGGATGCCATTGACGAGTGCGACCTAGCCGCCAAACAGGTTCGGGGAGTGGGTGTTGGGGCTCCGGGCGCCTCGGATCCGGAGAGCGGTCGGGTGATTTTCGCACCGAACCTGGTGTGGGAGAACGTGCCGTTGAAGAAGAGCTTGGAGAAGCGGCTCGAGATTCCGGTCTATGTGGAGAACGACTGCAACATTCAGACGCTGGGGGTGCATGAGAAAGAGCTCAAGGGGAAGCCGCGTCACTTGGTGGGGATTTTCTTGGGGACGGGCGTGGGCGGGGGCTTGATTCTCGATGGGCAACTCTACTCGGGGTTCAATCGGACCGCGGGTGAGATTGGGCACATGGTGATCGAGGTGGGCGGACCCAAGTGTGGCTGCGGCAACAAGGGTTGTTTTGAGGCGCTAGCCAGCCGGAGCGCGATCTTCCGGCGAATACAGAGTGCCGTCAAAGACGGCCAGAAGACGTTGCTGACGGACATGTTGGGGGGCGACCTCGACGACCTGCGCAGTGGGGATTTGCGCAAGGCGATTCGCAGAGGCGACAAGTTCGTGGAGAAGGTGGTCGAGGAGGCGGCGGAGTACACCGGGATTGCAGTGGCCAACGTGATCAATTTGCTGAACCCGGAAGTGGTGGTGATCGGGGGTGGGTTAATGCAGGCGCTCGAGGACGAGATGATGGCGATCATCATCGAGACGGCTCACGACTACGCCATGCAAGGGACGGACAAGGGCATCGACATCTTGGCCTCGCAGTTGGGGGACGACGCCGGGATCACAGGCGCTGCGGTACTGGTGCGGCGCAATTCCAAGTAGGCGCCAGGCCGGGTGTCAGCCGCTCCATGCCTCGCCGCGCGGTCATCGACATCGGCAGCAATTCCGTCAAGCTGCTCGTGGCCGAGGTGGTCGAGGGCGAGGTCCGACCGCTGATCGAGTCCAGCGAACAGACCCGGCTCGGGCGGGGGTTCTACAGCACCCGGCGACTTTCCGCGACGGCGGTGAGCCTCACCGCGGCGGCGGTAGGTCGCTTCGTTCGAGAGGCGCGCGTGGCCGGTGCGGAGGGGATTCGCGTCTTGGCCACCAGCGCGGTGCGCGATGCCCACAACCCGGAAAGTTTAACCGACGCCGTGCAACGCCTGGCAGGGCTCCCGGTGGAGGTCATCACGGGCGATCAAGAAGCCGATTGGGCCTTTCAGGGCGTGATCTCCGATCGGCGTTTGGCCAAGGCCTCACTGTTGATCCTGGACGTCGGGGGCGGCAGCACGGAGTTCAGTTTGGGCTGTGGGCCAACTCAGACCTTTCGAGAGAGCTTTCCGTTGGGGTCGGTGCGCCTGCTGGATCGGTTGGCTCCGGGCGACCCCCCCACGCCGGCTGAACTGGAGGCGTGCCGGGAGGTGGTGCGCGATTTTCTTGCCGAGCAGGTGGCACCGGTGATCGCGGCGGCGCTGCAGATCGGTGGGGCTGGCCGGCCGCAACTGGTGGGCACGGGCGGCACGGCGAGCATCTTGGGCGCTATGGAACAGGGGTTGGCGGCTTTTGACCGGGACCGGATTGAGGCCGCGCGATTGGCCAGGAGGTGGGTGGAGCACTGGGTGGCTGAGCTCTGGGGGCGGTCCTTGGCACAACGGCAACAGTTGCCCGGGCTACCGGCGAACCGAGCCGATGTGATACTGTTCGGCGCGGCGATTTACGAGGCCGTCATGCGGCAGTTCGATTGTCCCACACTACGCGTGAGCACGCGTGGGCTCCGGTTTGGCGCTCTCTTGGACGAGAGTGCCGGCGCGTGGGGCCAGGCCGACCTGACGTCGCCCCGGGCCTCGTGGGCCGGGGCTGCGGCTGGGTCCAGCGCTGAGGCCCGGGCGCGGCAGGAGGTGCTGGCGGTCATGAACCGGTTCGAGTCCGAGCCGGCGCACGCGCGACACGTCGCCGCGTTGGCGGGGGAATTGTTCGGCGCGTTGCAGCCGTTACACGGTCTAGGTGGACGCGAACGCCTTTGGCTGGAGGCGGCTGCATACTTGCACGACATCGGCTGGACGGTGGCCCGCGACGGACGCCAACACCATAAGCACTCCGCTCGGCTCATCCTCGAGCAACGCTGGGAACACCTAGAGGCACGGCCAGTGGATCTCATTGCTCAGGTTGCCCGATACCATCGCAAATCGTTGCCGGTACTGCGACACAAGCGGTTCGCGGCGCTGACGGCGGCGGACCGGAGTTTGGTGCGCACGCTGGCGGCCCTCCTGCGAATCGCCGATGGGCTAGACCGTTCGCACCGGCAACGCGTGCGCAGCGTGGGCGCCACCCTTACGACCGGGGCGGTGGTGCTGCATCTATCCGCCACGGGCGCTATTGCCCAAGAAATCGCTGGGGCACTCAAGAAGGCCGATCTGGCGCAAAAGGTCTTTCGACGACCCGTCCGGGTGGAGTTGGCCTGAAGGCGGTTTGGGGCTGGTGGTTTAGCGGCGGTGACGCCGTCCAACCGCCGAGCGGGAGCGCGACGGGCCAACTGGCCCTTGTCAAACGGCTGCGCCTGCACCATATTGCGCCTCGTCAGGGAGGATCTAACAAGGAAGGATATGAAGACCTGTATACTCGGCTGTCTGATTGCCGGCGCGAGCGCCGGCTTGAGTGCCTACGGGCAAGACATCCTCGCCCGCTGGGATTTCAACAACACCACCTCGCTCGAACCCGCGCAGGGTTCGGGGACCGTCACGGCCGTCGGTGGAGTGACGGTCTCCTTTGCCAGTGGGGCCGGGTCGTCGGATCCGGCTAGCGGAGGGGACAACGCGTGGAACTTGGCGGGTTTCCCGCCGCAAGGGAGACTGTCGCAGACGGCGGGGGTGGAGGTTGCGGTGCCGACCACGGGTTACGAGGGTATTCGACTCACCTTCGATTTCCGGGCGAGCAGCACGGCCAGTCAACGCCTCGTGGTGCTTTGCACGACCGATGGCGCGAGCTATCAGGAAATCGCGGCGTTCACGATCACGACTGCATCGGCGTTCACCAACGGCCTCACCGTGGACTTGTCTGGCGTGGCTACCGCGAGCGATTGCGCCCGGTTCGGCGTCCGATTGGTGTCTGGCTTCGTGGGCGATAGCCAGTACGTGGCTGTTGGCAGCGGTTCGAGCTATAGCACGAGCGGCACGTGGCGTTTCGACTACGTGACGGTGCAGGGCGTACCCATCGGGCAAGAACCGCAAGCCCCTGAAATCTCGACGCAACCCGAGCACCAAGTCGTTGCGGCCGGTGGCGTCGCCACCTTCATCGTGAGAGCTACCGGTACACCTCCGTTGACCTATCAGTGGATCCACAACGGGAGCGAGTTGCCCGGAGCGACCGAAGCTCAGCTCGAACTGCGGGACATCTCGGAGGCGGACGCGGGCGAGTACCGCGTCGTGGTGGGCAACCGAGTGTCGCGCGCCCTCAGCGAGGTCGCCACGCTGACGGTGGAACCGGCTGGGGTCCTGGCACCGCCCACGGTCCAGTTCACGAACCGGCTCGAGAACCTCGTGCGGCCCGGTGATGCTCCCACCAACACCTACACCGAATCGGTAGTGCGGCCCGGCGAACGGCTGAGCATCGCTTTTCGGGTCAGCGATCCCGGCGGCCGTGGGGTAACGGTCGAGCCAGGGACGGCCGGCCTGCCTAGCTCTGCGCAGTGGGAGCTCAGCGGGGCAAGCGGCTTGGAGGTCACGGGCACGTTGACGCTGCAACCTGGAGAGGCCGAGGTGGGCCAGCGGTACCAGGTCATGCTGCGCGCCTGGAACGACGCCGCGACCACTACGACGGTCTGGAGCGTCTATGTCCCTACGCCCGCCGAACAACAGGTCGCGATCACGGAATACCTGGCCAACCCCACCAGCAACGCCACTCTGCCGCACTACAATCCTCTCAGACGTTCCGAACCAGCCAGCAACCCCGCCACCGCTGACGAGTACGTCGAGATCGTCAACCTGTCGGCGCACACGGTCGATCTACAGGGTTGGACGTTGTTCGACGGGAACTCCTCCTCGCCGCGGCTGCGATTCACCGAGCCAGTCCGACTGCTGCCGGGCGAGGTTGTTATCGCGTATGGCGGTCCGGCGACGGGGCACATCCCCGTCTTGGACGTGCCGGTGTGGGCGGCGACGGAAGGCGCGGCTGGCTTGGCCTTGAACAACGGCGGCGACACCATCTCGCTGCGCAACGCCACCTCAGATCTGGTGGTGCGCCTGGCTTACGGCAGCAGCCAGGTGGCGGCGAGTGGCTCGATGACGCGCTTTCCCGATGGCAACGGATCGTTCGTGCCCCAGACGAGTGTTGGTGCTGCTGCAGTGACGCCCGGACGCCAATACGACGGCCGACGTTGGAGCGAGTCCGCCACCTCACCGCCCGTCGGTCAGTTGAGCGCCACGCGGGATGCCGCCGGGCGAGTCGTGTTGGCCTGGGCGAGCGAACCGGGCTCGACATACACGATCTGGGCAGCACAGACCGTGACGGGGCCGTATATGGAGTTGGCACGCAGCCTGGCCACAGGGCCGTACACCGATAGCCAACTCGAAGGCCTGTCAGCGCGGTTCTACCGGCTGAGCCGACCATAGCGGCGTCTGCGAATCGTTCCGGGCTGTGCTTGCCGGACGGAGGGGTGGGTGGTCAAGCTCCTCGACGGCTCCGATAGCTCGGAGCGAAATGCACCTGCCGCCATCCATGGAAGGACGGGGCGCGCGCCTGGCCGCGGCGCTGCTGGGCGTTGGCGGCTACGTGTTCCTGCCCCTCGCAGCGCTGAAACTGCTCTGCCTGGTGAGCGCTTTGGGTCTGCTGCTGTCGCTGGCGGGGCCGCGGCATCGTTGGTTGACGGTCGGGTGGCTCGCGGTGTCAGCGTATGCGGGGGCGTTCGTGCTGAACCCGGTGGCCTGCGTCGCGGCGTTGCATCCCGGGTCCCTGGCACCCCGGACGGCCGCGTTGCTGTGGCAGGCTGGCCTGGTGCTGCTGGGCTGCGGCTGGGTCTGGTTGGCCTTGTCTGGCACGGCGGCGCCGCGAGCCGACGCGCGTTGGCCAGGAACCGCCTTCGTCCTGCTCTGGGCCTTCGCGTTGGTGTCGGTGCAAGCTTCCGCGTTGCCGGTAGACGTCTCTTACGGCGGCGACGAGCATTACCATATGGATACGGCTTCGGCGTTCGCCACGCTGATCTACTTCCTGGCCATCCGAGCACCGTCGGCTGTCTTGATCGGGTTGTGGCTGCTGGCCAGTGCCGCTTGGTTCCTGGCTAAGAACCCGACCGCCCCGAGCCGCCGGCGATGGCTGGTCGGTTGGGCATGCGCGGGGTTGGTTGTCCTCGGTGCGGCGGCTTGGCTGGCTTACCCGATCGAGCAACTGGTTCACCCTGGTTTTGCCGAGCGCGCCCTGCGGTATCCGGCCACGCAACCGTGGTGGTCGGCGCTGCTCGGGGTGTTGAGTTACGAGTACTGGGGTCGCGGAGACCATTTGTCCTTTGGTGTGCTGCGGTTGTTGCCGGTGCTGGGGCTCTGGTGGGTGGGTTTGTGGCTGGCCAGCGACGGGCGTTGGCGCTCGGCGCCACTGGCCGCGCGGTTGCTTGCGGTCTTGGCGCTGACGACTCTTCCGACGCTGCTTTATCACGGCACGATGCTCTATCTGGAGCTGCCGCTGGTGGCTTTGTTGCTTGTGGTGCTGAGAGACGCACGTTACTGGCTCTGGGCGCCGGTGCCGCGGTTGCAGGGGCGGTTGACCTGGTGGGCTGGGTTGGGGGTTGGCCTGATGAAGGAGACCGGTTGGGTGGCGCTCGGCTGCCTCTGGCTGGCGCGCGTGCTGACCCAGGGTTGGAGCTTCTGGCGGCGACGCGGACGCCGGCGGCCGGGAGAAGGGTTGGCGGCGGTCGGGAGGGAACTGGCACTTGCGCTAGCGATGCTGGGGCCGGGGGCACTCTACCTGTTGCTGCGCGGACAGCTTGGTTTCCGCCCGTACGCGTTGCATCTGGGGAATGTCCTCTTGCCCGGCCTGTGGGAGCAAGCCGGCCGCGCGCTGATCGCCCAGTTCGGATGGCTCTGGGTCTTGGCGATTGCCGGTCTGGTCTGCTTGTTTCAGGCTCGGCGTTATGGGGTGTTGGTGGCCACCGGCACGGTCTTTCTGGGGATCGGCGCGCTGCACTTTCTCGAGGACCCCAAGTGGGTGGGCTTGGGCCGATTCAATCTGTTGTTGTTGCCGGTCGTCTGGGTCTGGGCTTGGGAACTGCTCACCCGGCTGCGGCGACGACGGCCGCGGCTGAGTCTCGCCTTGGTGATTGGGTTGCTCCTGGGCAACTGGGCGGGTCGGCCGATCGATCTGCTCGGTCGGCGCGCCGATTGGGGCGGGTCCGGCGAGCGCTGGTACGATTGGTCGGCGTGCCTGGCGGAGATCCGGGATCGGCAGCCGACCGCGTCGGTCTTAGTGGGCAACACCAGCCCGCCCTACGCCCTGAATTTGGTGGCTGACCGGTTAGGTTGGCGGCCGGCGCATAGCCTTATGATCGGCTCGCCGCCGGGCGTGCCCCCGGCCGAGGCGGTGGCGGCCACACTGCGGTACGCCGCCGGTCAGGGCATAGATTTCGTCATTTATCGCAGCGAACAGGAGCTCGAGTTGCTGGGCAACTTTGCGGAGGCCGGCTTTGGGTTGATCGCGCAGTACCCTGCGCGGATCGGGGCACTGTGGCTCTTTGGGCGGATCGAGGGCCCCTCCAGTTCGACGGGTACGGGTGCTCCCTGAGCCGCACGACGAGCCGAGGCGCGAGCTGCGCGTCCTGCTACCAGCAATAGCAATGGTCGTCTGTCCCGACCGCTCATCCGTATGGCCGAATCCCTTGTGCGGACGGCCTCGCTCGGGGGGAACAGGAGGCGCGTCAGCGGTCGCGTTTGATACCGAATTGGGCGTCGGCGAAGTCCAGGAACGCTTGCCAATCCACCGGTCGCATCGAGTGTTTGCCAGGGCGGATGAAGTAGCCGAGCGTACTAGACACCAGACGGTTGGTTGGCGGCATAGTCTGGGCTTCGAGCCCGCCCGCTTCGAGGAAGCGATAGACGGGATCGGCGGCTTTGAGGATGTCGAACTGACCTGCCGGGTTGGCCCACTGATCCTCGACGGCGTTGGCGAAGAGCACCGGGCGCGGCGCGACCAACGCCACCAGGCCGTGTTGGTCGAAGGGGAGGCGGTCAGGTCGATCGTTGAAATCCTTGAAAGCGCCGTTGAACCAGTGCGGGAACCGGTCGTTGATCTGTTTGACCGACTCGCCGACCTTGCCTCGGCTCGGCGCGGTGCCGCCACAGCCGGCCTGCAGCGGTATGCTCAGGGCGATCCGCTCATCAAAGGCGGCCGCCAGCAGGGCGGTCTTGCCGTTGCGCGAGTGGCCCACGACGGCAATCCGCCGCGGGTGCAGGTCCGAGTCGGTCACCAGGTAATCGACGCAGCGGCTGAATCCCCACGCCCAGGCGGCGATGGTGCCCCGGTCGCGGGGTTGGGCGGTGGCTCCTTCAGCGCCCCGTTGGTTGGCCAGCCACGCGTACACGCCGTCTGAGACCTCTGCCCGGTCGGAGTCCACATCGCTGCTGCAGAAACTGGCGAAAGCGTAACCGCGTTCGATCGTCTGTTCGAGGGCCCAGTCCCCGGCTTGGGAGCCGCGGCCGGCCTCGGTCGCCCGACCGTCCTGGCAGCCGGCACAACTACTGTAGACCCAGCCCCGGGTCAGCGGCACTCGCGGATCGCTTGTGAGCGCGTGGTTGCCGCAGAAGTTCATCGCCAGAAAGACCGGGGCGCGGCCGCGCCGCTGGTTAGGCACAGCCAGCAGGAGATCGATCCGCGGCGCCGCAGGGTCCCCGAAGGAGATCGTGACCAGCTTGAGCGTCGCCTTGCCGCCCAGAAAATCCCCGTAAGTTACCTTCACCGCGGACCGGACCTGGGCGGGGGCGGTCGGGATGGCGCCGTACATGTAATGCTCGAAGAGCCGCTTCAGCTCCGGTCGGCGCTGTTCGAACCATTGGCGCTTCGACGTCACTCGCGTGCCGTCGAACATCACCAGAGGATCCGGCAATTCCGGGGTGGCAGGCAGGTCACTTGCAGCCGGCAGGACCTCGGCAGCGTGACCGAGCGGGGCGAAGGAGAGCGCGGAACCGAGCAGGAGCGGTAGGATAGGCTTTGCCGTCATGGCGGCAGTGTGGAGCAGGCCCGCCGCCCAGGCAAGCCAGCTAGCTCGCGGAAACCGGCGATCCAGGGTTGTGGTCGTGCGGGCGGGGCGGTTAAGCTGGGCGGATGAACCGGTTGAACCTGTGTGGGTGGTTGTTGGCGCTGCTGTGGGGCATCGCGGCGACGCCGGTCCAGGCGGCGAGCGGGCGCATTCTCAAGGTGCTGCCGCACTACCTTGACCAAGCCGGGCGCCACACCTTGTCGCCAAGCCTGTTCGACCGGGATGCCTACCAAGCCGAGCTGCGGCGCCACCCCGAGCGATGTTCCGGCTTGCGCTACGACATCCAGTGGAAAGCGCAGGCGGCCCGCCGAAGCCAAGTCAAGCTGCGGCTCGAGTTGGTGACCACCACCACGACGCGCGACCAACCGCTGGTGCTCGAGGAAGCGGTCAAAGCCCCCACCGGGTGGCGCCGTTGGACCGCCGTCACGCTGCGCGGAACCGAGTACCGGGCCGCCGGCGAGATCATCGCCTGGCGTGCCAGCTTGTTCGTCGATGGGCGGCTGGCGGCGATGCAGCGCTCGTTTCTCTGGTAGCGGCCGCCGGTGGGCGAGTGGCTATGGCGATGGGGGGCTGGCTGCGAGCGCCTCGGTCCCGAGGAGGGCTCGAGCCAGGGCTTCGCTGACGACTTCCGAACCGCGGGCATTGAGGTGGCAATCGTGCAGACGGTTGAACAAGAGTTCCCCCGTCGTGCGCGTGTGTCCGACCAGCGCCGGGGTCAGATCGAGGAACTGTACACCGGCGGTCTGACAAGCGTCCGCGATGGCCCTGGGTAAGTCAGTCGGTTCCCACTCTCGCAGCCCATCGTCGGCGGCTTCGGTGAAATGCAAACGTCCCGCCAGGACGCGTTCTTTGCACGGCATATAGGCCAGCCAGACATCGAGTCGATGGTGCCGACCGAAGGCGGCGTACCGGCCGAGGAAGTCGGCGAGCGCTTCCTGCAGCGCCAGGGGCAGCCCTGCAGCTCCGGGCGGAGGAATCCCCAAGGTGACGGGGACTGCACCTTCGGCGCCGGCGAAGAAGGCATGGACGACGGGTGCGCGGCGATCAGCTTCCCAGGCCGGCTGCCCGAGGCGCTCGCCCAGGGCGCGCAGGAAGGAGGTTTGGGGCTGGAGGTCGCGGTGCGGGCGGGTGCCCGTTTGGGCATAGCGCTGTTCGGCGACGGCTTCCTCGGATAGATCCCACAGGTCGTTGCCCTCGAAGAACACAATTACGGTCTGGCGGGTGGCCGTGGAGAGGCCGTAGTCGGCGAGGTAACTCAGATGCGCGAGCGGACCCGTATTGCCGACGCCGAGGTTGAGCACGCGGACGGATAACCGCTGCGCCAGGAGAGTCGTAAACAACCGGTCGTAGGGGATGTCTCCCAGTTCCGTGAACGAATCACCCGCCACCGCGATCTCCCACGCCTCCGGCCGCGGCTCATTCCGGAACCCGAACCGATCGTAGCGCACGGTGATGACCGGCTCAGCCGCGTAGGAGTCCGCAACCCGGTTCACCGTCTCGAGATAGCGCTTGGTTACCTGGCCAGTCCATTCGAGCGGGCCACGGCGCCGAAAGAAGACCGTGCCCGTGGGCACGCGGGGTTTGCGCCAGTTGGGCGGCGTACGTTCCAGGTGGAACGCCTGCAGGCGGAAGTCGAAGCCGGCGAGCCGACCGGCAGCCTCGACCGCCGCAACGACTACGAACGCCGTCAGCAAGGAAACGCAGACCCCGACCGAGAGCCGCCGCACCAACGGCCGCCGACGGAGGAGGGCCACCAGCAACGCCATCAGGCCAAGGGCCAGTAGCGGATCCCGAAGGGCAGCGAGTTGGAACGTGGTGGCGAACGGCCCGCCCAAGAGGGCTCCGGCACTCAGCAGCAGGGCAGACGCCAACACGTGTAGGGCGAGGTGGAGCCGAGGGCTGGGGCGATCGGTTGACTCGGGCGCCTGGTTCATCTTCGGGTTGAATAGGTCCTCACTCCGCCCGGCCGACCATCCATGCCGACCGAAGCGCCGGTGCCCAGCGGGCGCCGGCGTTAGCCCCGCTTGGGCCGAAAGCCCGGGGGAAGCTTGAAGCCCGCCTCGTCGCCGTCGCCGGCAGCGGCAGCTTCGGCTTCCTCTGCGGGGGGCACATCGCCTTCCGCCAAGCCGAGGCGCTCACGGGCCTTCTTGGCCGCGGCGGTTTGGCCGTATTCGCGGACGATGCGCCGGAGGACTTGGTCGGCCTTGGGGGCTTGTTCGAGGCGATAGTAGAGGTTGCAGAGGTGGATGGCCGCCCAGCCCCAGCGCTCCGCCTCGAGTCGATGTTTGAGGATCTCCTCGTACTCGAGAGCCGCAGCCAAGGGATTATGCAGGTCGTTCTCGTAAATCTCAGCGATGCGCAAGGCAACATGGATCTGCCGGGGGCGCTTGCTCAAGTACTCGCGAAACAGACGCACCGCTTCCAAGTGGTCACCCTGCGCCCACACTTGCTCCGCCCGTTCGTATTCCGGATCGGCCACGCCCTCGCCCTCTTCGTTGAAAAGCTCCCGATGGGCGCGCTGCGCCACCCAATGCGAGAGGTCTTGCCCCAGCATCAGCGCCAGTAGCAGCACCGCCCCCAGCGTCAAGGCCGCGTAAAGCCCGAGCTGGGACGGGGTCGTCCCGCGCGCGGCGGACGGAGCTCCGCTCCCCGTACCGGCCGGACCCGGGATCTCGGCCGAGCTGACCGTGGCCGCGTTGGTGCCGGGCGGGGTTGGGGCGTTCGTGGTGGCAGGTAGGGCGGCGTTGGTCAGACCACCGGAAGCAGCCTCACCGGGCGCCGTGGATGTCGCGGCGCCGATGGTGTCGACGGTGTCGAACCGCCGCTCGGCCTGCGTCATGCGTTGACCATAGGCGTCGAGGGCGCGCTGGCCGAAGGTAAACCCGACGACGGCTAACCCAACATAGGCGGCGATTCTTAGCACCGGACTCATCTGCGCAACGGCGTTAGACTAGGCCCTGGCGGCCTTCAGGGCCAGCCCTTTCCTCCGCATCAAATCAGTACTCCCACCACGGTGGTCGTCAGGTAGCAGGCCAGCAGGCCCGCGATCATCGCTCGTAGCCCGAGGCGGGCGACGTCTTGGCGTCGTTCGGGCACCAAGGCGCCAATGCCACCGATCTGGATGGCGATGCTGGTGAAGTTGGCGAAGCCACACAATGCGTAGGTGGCCAGAACGTAGCTGCGTTCGGACAATTGCCCCGCGGCCTTCGCCGCCGTTAGGGACAAGTAGGCAACGAACTCGTTCAGGACCACCCGCTCCCCCAACACCTGACCCACCCGCACGCATTCCTGTGTCGGCACGCCCATCAGCCAGGCGAACGGGGCGTTCACCCACCCGACCAACGTCTGAAGCGAGACCGGCGTGGCCGCAATGTCTAGCAGGGCGAAAACCTGGCGTTGCGGCCAGGCCAAGAGGAAGTTCGCCAAGGCGACTAACGCCACAAACGCGATCAGCATTGCCATCACATTGAGCGAAAGTAGCATCCCTTCACTGGCCCCGCGGCAGAGGGCCTCGAGGGAGTTCGAGGTGTCGCGGGGTACTTGGGCGTTGGCGCCAGCCGCCGTCTGGCTGGTCTCCACCTCCGGCAGCATGATCTTGGCGAGAACCAAGCCCGCCGGCGCGCTCATGACGCTCGCCGTCAGCAGGTGCCCCGCGCTGACCCCGAAACCGACATAGGCTGCAAAGACCCCGCCGGCAATCGTCGCCATGCCGCCCGTCATCAAGGCGAGCAGTTCACTCCGCGTTAGACCCGCCAAGTAGGGCCGAATCACCAGCGGCGCCTCGGTCTGACCCATGAAGATGTTGGCCGCGGTGGCCAGGCTTTCGCTGCCACTGGTGCGCATGGTGCGCCGCATCACCCAAGCCGTAGCCCGCACCACGACCTGCAGAATCCCCAGGTGATAGAGCAAGGACGAGAGGGACGACACGACAATGATGGTGGCCGAAACCGTGGTGACGAACACCAACGCATTCTCCGCGCCCCAGTGCGTCTCGAGCAAATCCGGCTTGGCCAGCGGACCGAAGACCATCTGGGCCCCTTCGTTGGCGAAGCCGATCAGCCGTGTCACCCCGCCTTGGGCCAACTCAAACAGCCCCCGGCCCAAACCGGTCTTGAGCACCAGCAGCCCCAAGGCGAACTGAAGGGCCAAGCCCCAGAGGACCGTCCGCCAAGGGAACCGTCGGCGGTGTTCGGACAGCGCCCAGGCCACGAGCAAAAAGCTGACCAGGCCCAGGAGGCTCCCCAACTTGAGCGACATGACGCCAGGGTAGTGAGCGTCGGCGTGCCCCGACAAGCGCAATGTCCCGCCTGCTACCGCCGTTTGAGCCGGTGCAACAACACGCGCTTAACCTCACGATCCGACTCGCGCTGCTTGAGGTCCTGCCGTTTGTCGAACTGTTGTTTGCCCCGGCCCACGGCCAGGGCGACCTTCACACGGCCTTGTTTCCAGTAAAACGAGAGCGGAACCAGCGCGTGCCCCTTCAGCGTGGCGAAGTCGCCCAGGCGCCGAATCTCCGAACGGTGCAGCAGGAGTTTGCGCACGGCCTTCGGCGTGTGGTTCTGTCGGTTACCCTGCGCGTACTCCTCGATGTGCGCGTTATACAAAAACACCTCACCCCGCTCGACGCGGGCAAAGGCATCGGCGATCTGACCTCGGCCTGCGCGCAACGACTTGACCTCCGTGCCGCGCAATACAATCCCAGCCTCGAACGTCTCGACGACGTGGTAGTCGCGGCGCGCTTTGGCATTCTTGACAATGTCTGCCATAGACAAAAACAGCCAGGAGGCGAACCTCCTGGCTGGCGAATCGCTTGGCTTCAACTCGGCTCAACTCCGCTTGCGTTTGCGGAGCGCCGGTTCGGGCAACATCGCCTCGGGAGGTCGCTCGAACGTGATCTTGTCTTCAAGCACCTCGAGCAGGGCGGTGTCGGCCGCGCCCAGGTTCTCTGCCCCGGCCACCAAGGGGCGATTGCTCGCCCCGCCCCCCGAGTTCAACTGTCGAACCCGTCGGGACACCACATTCACCAAGATGTTCGGGTTGACCACTTTCTCTAACGCTTTTCTGCAAAGTTCGCTATTCAAGGATCGTATGCGGTTGTTTACCAACTTCAAAGAGGGCAGAGCATACCGCTTGCCGACGCCGTGGCAACAGGAAATTCGCGACACCAGAAGTAGTTCAGGGCCTTCACCGTCTTCACGCCACCAGTGCCCCAGTGCCGTGGCGGTGCACCGCCGCTGTTGCGCCCCAGACGGCCTGATGTGAGACAATACGACAGAGAACTTATAGTTGACACCAATTACATTTTCTGGCTATGCAGTTGACTCTTGTGATTTTTGGTAGCATTGTTGCCGTGTGCAAGAGTATCCGCAAACAATTATTGCGTTCCGAGAACGCTTTGCTACGGAGCAAGCGTGTAAGGACTACCTTG
>VHCO01000167.1 GCA_016871715.1 Verrucomicrobiota bacterium | reverse complement strand
TTCTCCAACACCCGCCTAATCTGCTCCCGGCTCAACGCCACCTTCCCGCTGCTCCCAGACACCCCTGCACGCGCAAACAACCGCCGCCGATACTCCGCACCCACCTCCTTCCACTCAAGCACCCTTCCCTTCCGCTGCTCCTCGGATACCTCTGCAGCCTCCGCGCCGGTCAAGAACGGAGCGCGGGCATCTTGCCCGCGGGGCCTAGCCCCTGCCACAACCTCACCCGCTGGCTCCCCTGCTGCCGCTCCTGCCCCAACCCCGTCCCGCGACGACCCCTCACTCCCGCCCGTGTACAAACTCAACAGCCCCGACCGTGCCTTCGCATCCCCAGCCACCGCAGCCGCATACCCGCAGTGCCGGTAATCCTTCGGATCCTCCACCAATCCCGCCCGCACCGCGTTCAAGTCGATGTACGCCGACACCGTCTCCAGTACCCCCGGCTGATCCTCGACCAACACACTCCGAAACCGTTCCGCCCACAACGTCCCAAACCGCTGATGCCGTATGTTGTACCACTTGCTGAACCGCTGCTTGAACTCCTTCATGAACTCCGACACATCCCCCATCCGCGCCAGCATCCGTTCCCGAAGGTCCGCGTCCACCCGACCATGGTCGTGCAACCCCTTCTCGGCCTCATAGAGCAGGCCGGCCTCTCGGGGCTTGGCCTTCCCGTAGAGGGCCTTCATGCGCTCGACCAGTTCCTCGTCGGTCGGGTTCTGCTCGGCCGGGACGCGGACCAGGACATGGAAGTGATTGGACATGATGCAGTAGGTGATGACCTCCAGGCCGCAGAAGGTGGCCAAGCGCCGGAGGAGCCTGACCAAGGTTTCTTTGCCGAGGTCATCGAGGAGGCGTTGGGCGCCGACGATGCGCGAGACGCAATGGTAGACGGCGGGTCGGCCTCTGATCTTTATACGTGTTAGTCTCACAAGGGGGGTGTGGCCTGTTGTTGGTGTTGGTGTTGGTGTTCTGGCGTTGCGTTGTGACGAGCGTGAGGGTGGTCGTGCGCAGTCAGGTTGTCAACAATTAAATTAGCGGCATTTTAATTGTGGGTACAGTTCACGGCCTACCCGATCTGCTGCTTTCGGACCCCCTGGCGCCCCTTTCCGTTGCGCACTCACGCTCGCGCATAGCGAGGGAGTGAGGGCTTGGGCACGGCTACGGCCAGGTGGCCAGGTGGCAGGTGGCCAGGTGGTGGTCATGACACCACGGTGTCAACTATTATAAACCCGGTATATAATATGGACGCCAAGCAGCACTGGACAGGAAGGAACCATGTGGCTGAACCCCAGAAACTCGACCCTACCAAACTCCCTGCGAACGTTGAGCCCCGCGCGCCTTGAGATCGGCCGCGGCGGTCGCGAGGGCGTGTTGCTCCTCCCGAACAGTTGGCCCGATTGCCTCGTAGGTGCCATCGAACCTGCGGTTGGGGGAAGCGGAGTGCTGCATTTCCCGACTGTAAAGGAGGCAGACGCGCCAATCGCTGTCACTCGGAGACAGTATGGGGAATTCGGCTGATCCACCTGGCGGGACCACATCGCGGTCCCAACCGCGCGCCGGATAGTCGCTCTGGAGCGTCTCCCAGAAGGTGAGGGTGCCGTTCGGTAGCGGCGTGGACACCTGCTGCCTCACATTCCAAACGAGGGCGGAACGTTGGCCGGGGTTTGTCAGCCGAAAGATTGCTACCGGCACACCGTCGTTCTGTAACCACCGGACCACTTTAAGGTCCAGCCCCTCCCCGTCCGGCTCGCGCTCGACCCGGTAGATCGACTGGCCGTGCCTAAGGAGGTAAGGATACTCGTCTCCGTCGACCGCAGACGTGGCGGGCTGGGTGCTCGATGGCCCCTGCGCCGCGCTCTCGTCGTTCAGGAACCGGAACACGGTCACACTGCGGAAGTCCCGGCCCGGCCGAACCACCGTCGAGGGGAAGTGCGGCTGGTTAGGCGAATCCGGGTAATGCTGAGTTTCAAGGCAAATGCCGCGGTGCTGGACGTGGTTGCCGGAGTAAAGTTGCACGCCGGGTTCGGTGGTCGAGACTTCCATGACGCGACCGCTCTTGGGATCGCGCAGTCTGGCGAAGCGGCGAGGCACCTGGCTCTGGCCGAGGACGTAGTTGTGATCGTAACCGTTGGGACGCGGCTTGAGCTGCTCGATGCGCGCGCCGATCGAGGTCGGTTCGGTGAAGTCCAACGGCGTGCCGGAGACGGGGGCGGTTGCGCCTGTCGGGATCAACTGCTCGTTTGCGGGCGTGTAACGAGTGGCATCGAGCCACAGGATGTGATCGAGGGCATCGCCGGCGCCGGCCAGATTGAAGTAGGCGTGGTTGGTGAGATTGACGACGGTGGGTTTGTCCGTGCTGGCCGTGTACACGAGGCGCAGTTCGTTGGCATCTGTGAGCGTGTACGTGACGGTGACGGTCAGGTTGCCCGGGTAACCTTCCTCGCCGTCGGCACTCCGGTAGGTCAACCGCACCGAGGCTTCGTCGCCGCGCTCGGGCAGGGCCTCTCCGTCCCACACGACGCGGGCAAATCCGATCCGCCCGCCGTGGATGTGGTTGGTACCGTTATTGGCGGCCAGCGTGTAGGTTTGGCCGTCCAAGGTGAACTGCGCCCCGGCGATGCGATTGGCGAAGCGACCGATGACCGAGGCCGCGGCCACTCGGCCCTTGAGGAAATCCTCGAGTTGGTCTGAGCCCAAGATGACATTGGCGGTGCGCCCGTGGCGATCGGGCACGAGCAACTCGGTGACGGTAGCGCCCAGGGTCATGATGCGCGCGACCATCCCATGCCGGTTGCGCAGCGTGAACCGCTCGACCGCGCGGCCGTCGGGCAACTCGCCGAAGTTGGCGCGTTCGACCCGCGCCTGGGGCGGTGTTTCGGTCGCCGCCGGCTGCGTCCAACCGCTGGAGAGAACGGCCAACGCGAGGCTGGCCGAAGCCAGCGTCATCCGGGGAGGTAGGTGGGGAGGTCGGGTGCTCATGAACATGTCAACGACGCGGGGAGCACCTGCGTGGGCGGGCGCGGCGCCCCCTGGGAGCTCAGGCCAGCCATGGGCGGACGCGCTCGGTCAGGCCGGCCAAAGTGGTTTGGGCGATTTGGACGTCTTCGGCGATCTCGAAGTCGAACATGCCGGCCAGCACGAAGTCGGCGCCGTGTCGGAAGGCGTGCTGGAACGCGTCGGCTGGAGGGATAGCGCCTGCGGCCATGACTTTGAAGGCGATCCAGGGCTTCTGGACGCTTTCCATGAATTGCGCGGTGGCTTCTGGGTCGCGGCACCAATAGCCCGGGAACTCATTGTAGGGGGCGTTAAGTTCTTCGGGCTTGGGGCCGGTTGGGTATCGGTGATGGTGGAAGGTTTTGATGTAAAAGTCAGCCTGGGCGTCGTGCTGCTCGCACGCTCTGACCACATCCAACGAATGGGCTCCCACCCCGGACGGCACGCCGAATTCCTTCGGGATGGCGACCGCTTTCACCAACAAGTCGATCCGATCCTGATTCACCAGGGCGTCGCTGGTCACGCCCCAAAGGTAAATGGCCTCGGCGCCATCCTTCACCAGGTCTTTGACGGCTTGGCGGTACTTGACGAGGTCGGGTTCGACCGGCGCCGTGGGGCAAATGATCCACTGGATTTTGCCTCCGCGCTCGCGGCGGTAGCGCCGGAGGAGCGTCATGGGATGGTCGGGGTTATGCATGACCAGGGTGTTGATCCCGTGCGCCTCGGCGGTGGCCAGGGTCTCGAGGATTTTCTCGTCCGTGTTGTAGCGGGCGGCGAGTCGGTACACGTACCGCAGGTCACGGCTGTGGGTGTAGTGAGTGAGCAAGTTGCCTCCCAGGAGGAGGCGGCTGATCTCGAGCGGGCCGATCTTGCCCCGGGGCAAACCCGGGGCCGGCGCCGGTTCGGCCGCTGGACTTGGCGCCGGCGCGGTGGGTTGCTGCGGCTGCGCGCGCGAGGGGCGCGACCAGGCCAAGGCGGCGGTGGACAGGAGCGTGCCGCGCATGAAGGAGCGACGATTGAGTTCAGTGGCCATAGGCTGGGAGGGCGATTGCGCTGGTGGTTCCGAGTGCGACGACGATATTCGATCTGTATTCAGGAATCCGCGAGATAGACCGCAAGGGGGCGGTCAGGCGCGCGGTCCTCTGCACGCCGCAAACCGCCGTGGAGACGCAGAGGACTGCGCACCTTCCCTCCAGGTGTAATCTATCCGGAGGTCTCATGAGACTACGGGGTAGGGTAGGTCAGCCAGGGCAACTTTCCCAAACCTTTTTTCACGGGTCTGCGCCTATTTCTTCTTCTTGCGCGGTGCGCTTTCCTTTTCGGATGACGGCGGCGGGGCGGGCGTGACGGCCTCGAAGCGCTTCTTGAGGTCGTCCAAGTCGCGGCGGAGTTCGCGGTTCTCCTTCTGCAAGCCGAGGACTTCGTCGCGGAGGGTGCGCAACTCCTCGGGGGGCTTGCGGGCGGCGCGGACGGCAGCCACGGCTCGCTCGGCGGTCTGGCGTTGAGGGTTCTCTTTGCCGGCCTGGGCGAAGGTCTCTAGGACGGGGAGGGCTTGGGGGTCGCCCAGATCGCCCAGGGCGCGCAGGGCGGCGAGTTGGACGCGCAGTTTGGGGTGGTTGACGCGGCGCAGGAGGAACTCACGGACGGGGCCTTTGTCATCTTCGTGGCGAGCCAAGTGCGCGAGGGTGCCCAGGCCGGAGGCGAACCCGTTCGATGTGAATTCGGGTTCCCGCCGGTCGAGGACCTCTAGCACGGCTGGGATGGCGGCGGGGTCATCGAGGGTGCGGAGGGCGCGCAGGGCCGCCTCGGCTAGGACGTTGCGGAACGAAGTCGAGCCGAGGTAACGCGACAGGGTCGCCCGGATGTCCGGCGCGCCGTAAACGGCCAGTCCGCGGATCGCCTCGGCCAAGATGTCCGGGTTCTGCTCGCGTTCGAGGATCGCCTGGAGGGCGGCCGAGACCGACCCGCGATAGAACCCGGTTAGGTCGGCGGTGACTTGTCGGCGCACGCGCGCATCGGGTTGGTCGGTCGAGGCGAGCAAGGCGTCGAGGGCATCGTCGGTGTGGATGGCGCGCAGTGCTTTCGAGGCTTCGATGCGCACCCCGTAGAAGGCGTCGGTGTTGAGGACTTGCTTAAGTTTGGCGACGGTTTCTTTGTCTTTGCGCTTGGCGAGTTCGATGACGGCACCGAGCCTGCCGAGGAGGTCGCTGGGCTCGTCCAGTTGCGCCAGCCAGAGGGGGTGTGGGAGGGTCAGCTTGGTCTTGGCGAGGACGGTGAAGTCTGGGTCCACCCGTACGAGGGTTGGGGCCTCGGGCAAGGCGAAATAGAAATCCTCCGTTTTCTCCTTGACGGTGACCTGGTGGGTGACGGCGCCGGACTTGCCTTGGAACCGGACGGGCAACGGGAAGTGGAAGAGGAGGACTTTGTCGCTGAGGGTTTGGATCTGCTTGACGGTGAGTTTGGCGAGGCGGGTTTTTTCATCCCAGGCGTAGGCGATCTCGAGCTCGGGGTAATGCGCGTGGTAGACCCACTGGTCGAAGAACTGGTCGAAGGACCGGCCGGAGAGTTCCTCGAGCACCGCATTGAGGTCTTCGGTCACGACGGTGTCGTAGGCGTGGCGCTCGAGGTAAGTCCGGATGCAACGCCGGTAGAGGTCTGGGCCGAGTTGGGAGCGGAGCATGTGGAGGACCCAAGCGCCTTTCGGGTAGGCCAGGTAGCTGAACTGCTGATCGGGCGAGTCGTAATTGCGCCAGGCGATGGGGCGCAGATCGAGGGGCTGGCCGAGGATGGTTTGGGCGTCGCGGTAGAGGTTGTAGAGGAAGGCGTCGCGCCCGTTCTTGTGGCCGTCGTAGAGGGCCTCGTAATAGGTGGCGAAACCTTCGTTGAGCCAGAGATGGGTCCAATCCTTACAGGTGACCAGGTCGCCAAACCACTGGTGCACGAGCTCGTGCGCCACCAGTCCTTGGCTGCTCCGCAGGTTCTCGGTGGCGTTGGGGAACAGCGTGCCGTCGGTCAACACGGTCAGCGAGGTATTCTCCATGCCGCCGGCGACGAAATCGTTGACACAGACCTGGGCATACTTGGCCCACGGATACGGCACGCCGATCTCCTGTTCGAAGAAGGCCAGCATATCCTTGGTGTCGCGGAACGAGTTGGCGGCGTCGGCGAACAGGGAGGGCGGGGTGTAGAAGGTGAGCGGGATGGCCGCGTCTTGCTCCTCCAGCTTGAGGAAATACCCGGCTACCAGAGCGATGAGATAGTTCACGTGCGGCTTGTCTTGGAGCCAGTGGAAGGCGACCAGGCCGCTGCTGGGGTTTTTCGTTTCGGCGAGTAGGCGCCCGTTGGACAGGACGATCATCCCCTCCGGCACGTGGCAGACCATTTCGGAGGTGAACTTCTCGTTCGGCGCGTCAAAGCACGGGTACCAATGGCGCGCGTGGATGGCCTCGCCCTGCGTGAAGAGGTGGGTGTCCCCGGGGCGATACCCCATTTCCGGCGTGCGAAAGTAGAGGCCCTCGGTCGGCTCGGCCCGGTAGTGGATCGTGACGCGGGCGGCGTGGTCCGGCGGGATGGGGTTGGCGAAGGTCACGAGTAACTTGTCGGGAGTCGTCTGCCAGGCGCGGATCGGTTCGGTGGCTGCCACGGTCTGGATCTGCAAGCCCACCGCATCCAGCTTGAGTTCCGCCAAAGGCAAGGCGATGGGTTGGAACTGCAGTTCGACCTGCGCGCGCAGGGTGCGCTGGGCGAAGTCGGGAGTGACCTCGATCCGCAGGTGCAGGATGTCCATCTCGCGACTCGGCGCGTACTTGCGGTGGTCGGAGGCGTCGACGGGGGCCGCTCGGGCGGTGCGGTAGGCGCACTCGATTTCCGCCCGGGTATCCTCGGCGCGGGACGCGCCGACACCGCCGCACCACAGCCCGAGGATTAAGGAGGCCAGCGTTCGCTTGGTCATCATAGACAATCCCATTCAGGTTTCGCGCCCGCTCTTACACTGGTGAAGGGCGAAACGGAAGCCGGTAATTTGCGGGCGTGCTGCGCGAGTCAGGTGCCCCTGGCCGTCCGGGTGCGTGCCGCCTTGCTGGCTGGGTTGACTTTGGGCGCGCGCCGGTCTTTCAATAGTGGTGTGCAGCGACTAAAGACCCAACTCGGCGCAGCCATCTCGGGTGGCGTCGGCGGCCGGACCCGCGCGTTTACGCTGATCGAGTTACTGGTTGTGATTGCGATTATCGCCATCTTGGCGGGGCTGCTGTTGCCGTCGTTGGCGCGGGCGCGGGACAAGGGGAAGACCATCGCTTGCGCGGGTAACCAGCACCAGTTGATTCTGGCCGCGCTCATGTATGAGGAGGATTACCAGGTGTTCCCCCTAGGCTGGGTGCCGAGCCGATTGCCGGCCATTTGGTATCGCCAGCTCCAGCCCTATGTCGGGCGGCGCACGGATGTGTCCGGCCAGGGGGTATTCGTCTGCCCCTCGAGCCTGCAACCCAGCCAAGCGGAGGGTCTGCGCGGCGGGGTACGGCCGGGCGGTTTCTGGGGTTTTCTGGCCTATGCCCAGAACAAGGAGATCAACCTGGGCCGCGAAGACATCGGCATGCGCCAGGTGGAGGATCCGGCGGGGACGATTCTGTATGCGGACACGGACGGCTGGGATGCGTGTCTGTATGCGGACACGGATCCGACGGGTAACGTTCTCTATCGGCACAGCGGCGGTTCGGAGCTGAGCACGAAACTGGTGCGGGTCACGCGTCGCAGCAGCCAGGCGGCGTTGATGGGCCGCGCCAACGGGGTCTTCCTGGACGGGCACGGAGAGTTGTTGCGCCACGCCTCGAACCGCATCTTCACGCTGAAACGGGATTGACGCGGCATGACGTACTTCCTGTGGCTTGGCCTGTTCCTGGTCTTGGGAGCCGTCGGGTTCAGCCTCAGGAGACGAGGTGGCCTCGTGGGTCCGGGCCTGATGGCCGTCGGCGCCGTGGGATTGGGCGCCACGCTGACTTGGCGGGTGTACGCCTTCTTCCACGCCGGCAGGCCGCCGCCGGCTGACCGGCTCCATGCCGCGGTGGCCTATTTCATGGGCTACGAGGTGATGGGTGAGTTACGCGGTTTAAGCGGACCGATCTGCGTGGTGTTGGCCGAAGAAACCTCGGCAAATCGGGACACCTTGGATGCGTTGTTCAATACGTTCGCCCGGGTGTTGGCGCCCCTGCCAGGCATTCAGCCGAAAGAAGCGCCGCTGCGGGTGAAGCCGGCCTTGGTCCGCGCGGGTCAAGTGCCCCGCGCCGAGTTCGAGCGGGCGCTGGCCGAGGTTCCCAATGCGTTGGCCTACGTCTCCTTCGTGGGGGTGCCGCTCGAGTGCGATCAGCTCGCCCTGTTTGGGCGCACCAACGCGGCCCCGCTGTATGTGTTCGATCCCACCGGAGGTCAAACCTGGCGCGCCGCGCTCAAGGCGGGCAAGATCCGGCGCGTGATCGTGCCGCGACTCGACGCGGAGGCCAACGGCGGGCCGCCGCCTGCCGGTCCTCCCGACGAGATTTTTAGGCAGCATTATCTCATGGTTACGCCCGAGACCGCGGACCGGGTTGCCGCGCAACTCGAGCGAGCGGGGCGGCGCCCCCGCTGAGGGCGCGAGTGCGTGCGCGGCTGCAGCGCCTCGGGCGGAGCTGCCCGGGTGAGGTCACCGTACTCGTGGTGTCGACATGAAGCGCCCCCTCTTGCCGGTTGCGTCGGCGTATGTCGGCGGTGTGCTGGTGGGCGCGGCGTTCTCGGTGCCGCTGGCTGGGTTGTTGGGTGTGGCGCTGGCCGTCGGTTGGGGGGCGGTCGCGCTGGCGCGTGCCCGGCCCTGGTTGGTGTGGGTGCTGCTGGTCCTGGCCGGTTGGACTCACATGACGCTCCGCCAGGCTGTGTTATCCCCCGTCGACCTTCGCCTCGTTTTGGGAGACACGGCTGCGATTGTCACGCTGCACGCGCGGCTCGCCGCCACCCCGACCCACCGAATTCGCGAGCGGGACACCGGGGAGTCCTGGCGCTCGATGGCCGTGTTGGCCGTGGATGCGGTGGCGCGCGAGGGTCGATGGGAGCCGGCGCACGGACGGGTGGCGGCCACTACCCCCGACGTGTTGTCGGCGGAGTTCTACGCGGGCCAAGCGGTCGAGGTCGAGGGCGTGCTGCGCGTTCCGCGCGGGCCGTTGGCGGCCGGGTTGTTCGATTATCGCGCGCACTTGCGGTGGCTGGGGATCTACCACCAACTCGAAGTCGGCTCGACCAACGACTGGCGCTTGCGCACGCCGCCGGAGGGCGCGGCTCGGCGGCCGTGGGGAGACCGGTTTTGCGGGTGGGCGCAGCGGACCATGGCGCGCGGGTTGCCGGCCGAGGACGAACCGGTGCGGTTGCTCTGGGCCATGACGTTGGGTTGGAAGACGGCGCTGACGGAGGAGGTGTCGGAACCCTTTATGCGCTCGGGCACGATGCATATTTTTGCGATTAGCGGTTTGCACATCGCCCTGATTGCGCTGGTCTTGGTGGCTGTGCTGCGGGTGTTGCAGATGCCCCGCGCGGCCTGCGGCTGGGTGGTGGTTCCCCTGCTCTGGTTCTACACCAGCGCCACCGGTTGGCAGCCGTCGGCGATTCGCGCCAGCCTCATGATGACGGTGGTGGTCTTGGGTTGGGCGCTGTACCGCCCCACCGATCTGCTCAATTCCCTGGCGGCGGCGGCGTTCCTGATTCTGTTGTGGGAACCGCGGCAGTTGTTCCAGGCCGGCTTTCAACTGTCGTTCTTTGTGGTGCTCAGCATCGCCTTGATTCTGCCCCCGGTCCGGCGCGGGTGCGATCGGCTGCTGCAGACCGACCCGCTGCTGCCGCCTGAACTGGTGCCGGTTTGGCGGCGGCGGCTTGACGCGCCGTTGCGTTACCTGGCCTCGAGCGTGGCGACCTCGTTGGCGGCTTGGCTCGGCTCGCTGCCGTTGATTGCGCACTATTTTCACCTGGTGACTCCGGTCAGCTTGCTTGTCAACCTCGTGGCCGTGCCGCTGGCCGGGTTGGCTTTGGCGGCCAACCTGGGGAGCTTGCTGTGCGCGGTCTGGGCACCGGGGTTGACCGAGTTGTTCAATCACAGCGCGTGGCTTTGGATGGCTGTGCTCATCCGGCTCTGCGAGTGGGCCGTGACCTTGCCGGGCGCATGCTTCCATGTGCGCGGGCCGAGCCTCCCGGGTCTGCTGGTCTACTATGGGCTCCTTATCGGGATCGGCACTGGCTGGCTCCTGGCCCGGGGCCGCCGCCGCTGGTTCGCCCTGGCGTTGGGACTGGCTGCGGTGTGGCTGGCGGCCGACCGTTGGCACTCGCGGAGCCGCACCACGCTCCTGTTCCCTCCGGTCCAGGCGGGCGCCGCGGTGTTCGTGGATGCGCCCGGTCGGGCGAACGATCTGCTGATCGATTGCGGCAGCGAACGCGGAGCGCCCTACCTCCTGCAACCGCTCCTCCAATCGCTGGGGGTGAACCGGCTCGCGCGAATCCTGCTGACGCATGGCGACGCTCGACACGTCGGGGGCGCTCCCGTCATCCGCGCTCGATTCCGCGCAGTTCAGATCGTGACGAGCCCCGTGCGCTTCCGCTCGCCTGTCTACCGCCGCGCGCTCGCGGAACTCGAGGCGGACCCGCCCCGCCGGATGCAGGTGCAGCGGGGTGACGCCGTCGCTGGCTGGAGGGTGTTGCACCCCTTGGCGACGGACTCGTTCTCACTGGCTGACGACGCAGCGCTGGTTCTGCGAGCCGAGGTCCATGGTGTGCGGGTGTTGTTGTTGTCGGATCTGGCGCGGGCTGGACAGACGGCGCTGCTCGACCGCGGCGGCGATCTGCGGGCGGACGTGGTCGTGACGGGCCTGCCCTCGCGGGGTGAGCCCTTGATCGACGACCTACTCGCGGCCATCCAACCCGCGGTGGTGATTGTCCAAGATGGCGAGTCCCCGGCCTACGAACGTGCCGGCGGGGTCTTGCGGGAGCGCCTAGCGCGATACCCTGCCACGATCCTCTACACCAGCGAGGCGGGCACCGTGACTCTCAGGGTGGGGCGTGGGCGGTGGCAAGTGCGAACCATGACCGATTGACCGGTCTTTCAGGACCATGCCGGCGGAAGCCGATACTTGTCGCCTACACACGATCGCCTCGCGCCGGTTTCCCCGGCTGGTCACGTGATACCACCGACCCGGCACCAGGATTCTCAACGACCGCGCCGTGCCGACGGGGCATAAACGGTGCCAATCGCGCCAGCAACCGAGATAAACTCTAATATCGGGAATTATTTTTTCCTTGTAATCCGGGCTCAAATCTGTCATGCCAGACTGTGCCTTTGGCACGAAAGGCAAGTGCGTCTATGAATACCCAACGACCGCCCTTGTTCCGAGCCCTTCCCCTGGTCTTGTCCATGGCCGTTTTCCCGTCGATCGGTGCTGTTGCCCTGGCGGCCACAGCGGCCGCGCCCCCACCGCCAGCCCGCTCGTTCGCTGCAAACGAGCTGCCGCCGCCCGGGGGCGAGTACGCCACGGCGGCGGGGCTGCAGGTCGTGTATCCGAACGGGGCCTTGCTTCGCGATGTGCGGGCGCGGCTGTTCACGGATCGCTGGCCGCCGCCGGCGCGGGGCACGACCCGCACGTACGAGTTCGGAGCGCGGATGGAGTTCGGTTTTTCGTTCGATGGAGGGCGGTTTTTCCAGGAGGCGTACGCGCAGGCGCGGATGGTGGTGCGGTTGAGTCATGCCGCGACGCAAGGGCAGCAGGAGGTTTATGAGGCGGAGCTGGTCGAGATGGTGGTGGCGGGGAGTCCAGCGGCGGGCCCAGCGCCGCCAGCGGCGGCGCGGGCTGAGGTCGGAGTGGGGATTGGGGGCGGCATGCCTTTACCGCCGGAGTTGCGGTTGCGGGAGAACCCCTCAGCCAACGCGGTTTCTCGGGGGCAAACCGTGATCGGGGCGGCGCCGGGCGGATTCGAGATCTCGAGCTTCTTCGATGTGTGGACCGAGCTCAGTTGGGATGGAGGTCAAACCTGGAGTTCGGCGGTGCAACCGACGCGAATCGAGCTGGGGGTCGATACGGAAAGCCTGCCGGCTATCGTCACGCCCACGCCGTTATTGCCGCCGCCGACCGACGAGTACGTCTCCCCGGCGGAATGGCACGCGGCCTATGCGGCCGGGATTATCATCAAGGACATTCGGCACCGCTTCTTCACGCAGTCTTTGCCGCCTCCAGCGCCGGGGAGCGGTCCGCAGATCCACACGTTCGATTCGGTGGTCGACTTCCAGATCTCGCTCGATGAAGGCCGCAGTTTCCAGCCGGCCCGGGCGAACGCCATGGTGGGCGTGCAGGTGAGGCATCGAAGGGGCGAAGGCGCGACGCAGACCTTTGACACGGAAATGCTGCAACTGAACCTGCAGGGTGGCGACTTGCCGCCCGGGGTCCTCATGCGGGAGAGCCCGACCCGGGCCTCGTCGGGCGGCACGGCGATTGGGGCGCTGCCGGACGGCACGTTTAGGGTGGACAGTTTCTTCGACATCTTCACCGAACTGAGTGTGGACGGGGGCCAGACCTGGATGCCAGCCGATCGGCCGGCGCGGGTGGTCTTGTCCAGCCCAGCGGAGGAGGTGGGCGTGCCGGGGCCGGAGCTGCCACCGCCCAGCGGCGTTTACGTGAGTCCGGCCGAGTACCATGTGGCGTATGCCAATGGCATTGTGCTGAAGGACATCAGCCATCTCGAGTTCTCGCGCGGCACGCCCCCGCCCCCGATCGGCCAAACCCAGATCCATAGTTTCCAATCCGCGGTGCTGCTTCAGATCTCGCGCGACCACGGGGCGACCTTCCAGCCGGCCAATGCCCAGGCCCAGGTGGGCGTGCGCGTGCATGGCCGCCGGCAGGACGGGAACACGCGGTACTACGACACCGAGATGCTCCAGTTGACCCTGCAAGGGGGAGGCTTACCGGCCGGGGCCATGGTGCGGGAAAGCCCGACCCGAGCTTCCACGGGGCGGACCAGTGTGCGGGAGTTGCCCGGGGGAGGTTTTCACATCGACAGCTTCTTCGACATCTGGACCGAACTGAGTGTCGACGGCGGGCAGACTTGGCTGCCGGCGGCCACAGGACCGGCCCCGGTGCGGCTGACCACTTTCGAGGACCCGACCCGGATCGAACCGGGGCTGGACCTTTGGACTACCCCCGGCACCGGAACGACCTATCAGGACTTTGGGGAGATGCCCATCCCGGCGGATTTCTTTGGGCCGGGCTCGCAGCCGTTTGAGGGGCGAGTGGTGTTTGGGGGGGCGCCGATGGACCCGGGACAGTTCGGTCCGGCGGACACGTTGGTGCAGCGGCTCGACCGCGCGTTCGTGCCGCCTGGGGGGAGCGACACGGTGCCCATCGAGATCGTGGCCCTGTGCTTGCAGAGCGTCCAGCCCATCGAAGTGAAGTACACCGGTGGGAAGTCCGAGCTGTGGCACGTCGCGGCCTGTCTGTCCAGTCAGGGCCAGGAGCGTGGCCGCATGACCATCGAACGCAATGCCTGCGGCGACGGCGGGACCTTCCAAGCGATCTTGCCGGTGCGCCCCCGCCTCTACTTCACTCCGCTCCAAGGAACCACCCTGCGGGTGTTGGACGGTTTGCCGCCGATCCAGTTCCAGACTCGAAACGGGCACTGGGTGGCTGGGGCCCCGCGGGAGCTGGGGCTCACGCGCGTCGCCGCGGGCGGGAAGGTGGATCATGACTGCGACCCTGCGACGCCGCCCCGAGGACCGCTGCTCGGCTCGACGGACAATTTCATTCCCGGCGTGCGCGCCCTCAGGTGCCGCCCGGAAGACTGTCAGGAACCACCGCCGAGGGTGGTGAAAAGGCTGACGCAAGAAGAGGCCCGCTTGGCGGCTCACGGCGTCTTGCCCGCGCAAGAAGAACGCCCGGACCGCGACGGCGACGGCATCCCCGATGACGCCGACAATTGTCCGGACCTGCCCAACCCTTTGCAGAGCGACCGCGACGGCGACGGCGTGGGCGATGAGTGCGACATTTGCCCTACGACGCCGAATCCGTGTCAGGAACCGTGCGAGGTCGAGATCGATTTCTTCCCGTACTCGCTGGCGCGCCTCACCCTCGAGCGACCCGACGGCGGGACCGAGGAGCTCAGCCTGGCCGGCCCGTCCCTCGTCCACGTGTTCGTGCCCTCGAACGGTCGCGCGCTGGACACAGACGGCGACGGGCGCGACCAGGTCCAGGCCGAGATGGTGGACTTGGTGCTGAGTGGGAACAGCTCGCTGGGACCGCTGTTGGTGCTGCTCGACTTCGAGCGACGCTCCCTGGGCCAGATCCAGGAGGTGGCGAACCCCACGCCCGGCGTGCTCGATCTGCCGCCCTTTACCGCCACGGGCGCGGCCGACAGCTTCTTCGATGTCTTCTTCCGCGTGCAGGTGGCGGGGAACCAGTTCCATACCGCCGCCCCGGCCCGGATGAGCTCGCGCATCACGCACAAACCACCCGCGCCGGGCGAAGCTTACACCAGCGACGGCCCGACCGGGCCGTGTGTCGTCCCCGACAACGGCTCGGGCACCATCTACTTGCCGCCGGTCGGTTGCCAGTATCTGAGCCCCGACGAGGTTCACCTGATCATCGATGGGCTGCCGCCCGGAACCACCATCGAGCTGAGCGCGATCCATCGGGACTTCATTTGCCGGCAGGGCGGCACCCCGGGCCCATGTTTCGCAATCGATGACGGCAATCCTGCCAACGGCGAGACGGAGGCCTTCTCGAGCACGGTCGAGCTGCGCCTGCGCGGGACGGGCGCGTTGGCAGGCTGGAACCGATCGCTGGTAATCCCGAGCGTGAATTGTCAGGTGCAGAGCGGCCCGCGCATCCCCGGCCAGCGCGTGCAGAGCTTCGACACCCAAATGCAGGAGCTCCAAGGCCAGTTGCCGACGGGCGACCCGGATTTCGATCTCTTGCGCGTGACGGCCGGCTCGGAATTCGGCTTGCCCAGCCCGGGCCACACCACCCTGACCCGCCAGCCCGATGGCAACTGGAATGTGGACAGCTTCTTCGACATCACTTACCGCATCGATTTTGTGGGCGCGCCCGGCGGGCCGTTGGCCGGCCACTCGGGGTCGACCACGGGCACGATCCGGATGCAGGCCGGGGGCGGGCGTTCGTCGTCTCAGGCCCTCGAACTGCTCGATGCCAACGGCAAACCGACCGGCCTCAAGATCCTCCGCGAGGTGCACGTGCCCAACCCGGAAAAGGAAATCGATCATTTCCCCGCTTCCACCGCCGAGATCGAACTCGAGCTGCCCGGCGGCCAAACTGAAGTTGTCCGACTCAGCGGACCGACCACCGTTCACGTCATGATCCCGCCTGACGGCTGGGCGGCCGACACCGACGGGAACGGTCGGGACCAGGTGCCCGCCGAGATGCGCGAGTTGTCTTTGAAGGGCAACAGCTCGTTGGGGCCGGTGGAAGTGCGTTTGGCACGGGGTGGCCAGGCGATTGGAGCCGTAGGGGCCCAGGCCGTGCGCCTGCATGCCGAGCCGTTCTATGGCTTCGGCCTGATCGAAGAGCAGGTGAACAACACGCCAGGAACCTTGGATGTGCCTCCGTTTACCCCAGTGGGTCTGGCCGACAGCTTCTTCGACGTGTTCTTCGAGGTCGCGGTCGGAGACCGAGTGCTGCGCGCGGCCCAACCGGCGCGCATGACGGCCGTCATCTCGCACAAACCGCCTGGCCCGGGCGATCGCTACACCAACCCGTTCACCGAGCCGATCGAACTGCTCGACGAAAACGGCAACCCCACCGGCATCAGACTTCTGCGCGAGGTCCATACGCCCGTGCCGGAAGAGCAGGAGTGCACCGTCGCGATTCAGTGTCCGCCGGACCTGGTGGTCAAGACGGGCGATCCGACCGGGGCGGTCGTGACCTATCCGGCGCCGGTAGCGGAGGGGAACTGTCCGCCCATCACGGTCAAGTGCGAGCCGCCCTCGGGCAGTCGCTTCCCGTTGGGGACGACCGTCGTCGCGTGCACGGCCACCGATGCCAAAGGGAACACTGCCCGGTGTACGTTCAAAGTGACGGTGGCTTTCGTCGAGGTCGACCATTTCCCGGAGAGCGTGGCGCGGTTGTCAGTCTGCACACCGGACGGAGCGGAACTGGACTTGGCCTTGAGCGGGCCGGCAACGATCGAAGTCGCTATCGGGCCCAACGGGGAAGCGGCCGACACGGACGGCGATGGGCGCGACCAAGTCGGCACGCGGATGACGGAGTTGGATCTGCGGGGCGAGCACCCGGTGCTGGGGTTGGTCAAATTGCGGCTGCGGGATCCGGCCCAGGACCCGCACCAGGCCAGCGGCGGTGAGATTGAAGAGCTGGTCAATAACACGACGGGCATTCTGGATGTGCCGCCGTTTGCGGCCACCGGATTGGCCGACAGTTTCTTCGATGTGTTTGTCGAGATCGAGGTGACCCCGCCGACCGGCGCGTCCTTCGTGTGGCACAACCACGAGCCGAAGCGCGTGCGCACGGTCATCGACCACAAACCGCCCGGGCCAGGCCGGACCTATGAGGATCCGCAGCGCATCCCACTTTTTGATGCGCAGGACCAATTCACCGGCTATTACCTGTGCAAGACGCGGCACACGCCTGTGCCGCCGGAGCCGGAGGTGGATTACTTCCCGCAATCGCGGGCGGAGGTGACGTTGTGTGTGGGCAACCAGGAGGTGCCGGTGAGGTTGAGTGGGCCGACGACGGTCGAGGTGTACATTGGGCCCAACGGGGAGGCGGCCGACGCCGATGGGAACGGTCGGGACGAGGTGGTGGCGTTGATGCGGCAGATGGACCTGGCGGGGACAGATCCGGCAGGGAACACGGTGAAGCTGCGGTTACGGCCGGTGGGGATGGAGCCCTTTGGGGTGTCGCGGGGTCTGATCGAGGAGCGGGTGAACAACACCCCTGGGAGGCTGGACGTGCCGCCGTTTACGGCGACGGGATTAGCGGACAGTTTCTTCGATGTGTTCTTCGAGTTGGAGGTGACGGGGCCGACGGGTGCGCCGTTGCTCAAGCTGCATAATCATCAGCCCAAGCGGATGCGGACGGTGATTGATCACAAGCCGCCTGGGGAAGGGCCGGTGTACGAAGATCCGGCGCGGATCCCGTTGTTCGACGAGCAAGATCGGCCGACGAACTACAGTCTGTGCGCGACCCGGCATATTCCGGTGCCGCCGGAGTGTGCGGTCTCGATCAGTTGTCCGCCGGATGTGGTGGTTAAGACGCCCGATCCGGTGGGTGCGGTGGTGAACTATCCGGCGCCGGTGGCGGTGGGCAATTGCCCGCCGATCGCGGTCAAGTGCGAGCCGCCTTCGGGGAGTTTGTTCCCGTTGGGGACGACGGTGGTGACCTGCACGGCGACGGACGCTGAGGGGAACACGGCCCGGTGCACCTTCACGGTGACAGTGCGGTTTGTGGAGATCGACGTGTTTCCGGCGAGCGTGGCGCGGCTGACGGTGTGCATGCCGAATAATGAGGAGATCGAGCTGACGTTGAGCGGGCCGACGACGGTCGAGGTGGACATTGGGCCCAACGGGGAAGCGGCTGACACCGATGGGGACGGTCGGGAGCAGGTGGCGACGCGGGTGACGCAGATGGCGTTGACGGGGACACATCCGGTGCTGGGCCAGATTGGGTTGCGGTTGCGGGATCCGGCCAAGCATCCGCAACGGGTCAGCGGGGGTGAGATCGAGGAGTTGGCCAACGCGACGGCTGGGATTTTGGACGTGCCGCCGTTTGTGGGGGCTGGGTTAGCGGACAGCTTCTTTGATGTGTTTGTCGAGATCGAGGTCAAGCTGCCTGGCGGGCCGACGGTGGTGTGGCACAACCACGATCCGAAGCGGGTGCGGACGGTGATCGATCACAAGCCGCCTGGGGCGGGTCGGACGTACGAGGATCCGCAGCGGATCCCGTTGTATGACGAGAACGAGGAGCCGACGGGCTATTACCTGTGCAAGACGCGGCACACGCCTGTGCCGCCGGAGCCGGAGGTGGATTACTTCCCGCAATCGCGGGCGGAGGTGACGTTGTGTGTGGGCAACCAGGAGGTGCCGGTGAGGTTGAGTGGGCCGACGACGGTCGAGGTGTACATTGGGCCCAACGGGGAGGCGGCCGACGCCGATGGGAACGGTCGGGACGAGGTGGTGGCGTTGATGCGGCAGATGGACCTGGCGGGGACAGATCCGGCAGGGAACACGGTGAAGCTGCGGTTACGGCCGGTGGGGATGGAGCCCTTTGGGGTGTCGCGGGGTCTGATCGAGGAGCGGGTGAACAACACCCCTGGGAGGCTGGACGTGCCGCCGTTTACGGCGACGGGATTAGCGGACAGTTTCTTCGATGTGTTCTTCGAGTTGGAGGTGACGGGGCCGACGGGTGCGCCGTTGCTCAAGCTGCA
>VHCO01000166.1 GCA_016871715.1 Verrucomicrobiota bacterium | reverse complement strand
CGCTTGGCGCCACTCGGTGACCACCTCGAGCCTCTTGTGGTGCGGGCCCAGTTCGAGTGTGGCCCCTTCGTGCGCGCCCAAAAGGGTTGCCTCCTCCACACCAGGTGCGGTGGGCGCCAGCAGGCTACCCACAAGCATCATGACGCAAAGCTTAGCCGCATCGCTCAGAGGCCGTCGGTGTGTGTGGGGGTCTCAAGTCGTTAGTTGCGGCATCAGAGCGCTCGGCTGTTCGGCCACGTTGCAGGACAGCAGTCCCTGGGCTCATGGGCTCCACCTGGTTGACCGAGTACTCGACGGGTTAACTATACGCTGAACGTTTACTCGTGTGCTTTGAAAACGCTTATCCGAGCGCAGGCGGGATAATGTCAAGCCGAGAGTCGGCATCGCGACAGCCAACTTGCGACAGTCAAAGCGCGCTTGGCTTGCGGTTGCTTGCATTCGCTGCCGGGCCAGGGCAGGCTGCCGTCAACCGGATCATAGACCTACTGATGAGAGGTCGGGATAGACGACACATTGCAGGTAGGGCGCGCAGTCCTCTGCGCGCCGTAAACCCCAGTGGACACAGGAAGCCGCGGCGCGCAGAGGACTGCGCGCCCTACCGCCGAGTTGTAGTCCATCTCAGTGACTCATCAGTATGTTGGTCCACCGCAACCTTCTGGTACGAACCGGTCCCGAGCGCGCCCTTGCCGGCATTCCCCGAACTCGAAGCCCGGGTCAGCGACGTGTGGCGCAACTGACCGCTGAGTCTGGCTGGACTGCCGCCCCGCGCGCAGCCGGGGTGCTCCTGCTGCTGCTGGGCCTGGCCCGCGCCGGGGCGGAACCCGCTCTGGGCGAGCCGGCGAACCTGGCTCGTTTCGGCCGCGTGAGCTTGGTGTCCCAGGGCCGGTCGGCAACGGGGCTCGAAGTACGCGCGGTGGCTCAGCCCACCAACACGCTGCCCGTCGCCCTGGTGACCGACAGCGCCCTCGAGATCGCCTGGGATCATCCGCGTGCGGTGCGTGCCGTCGTGCTCACCTTCGAAGCGCCCGCGCCGCCGCCCGAGGACATCGCGATCGAGTGGTGGCACCGGATCTGGCCGGAGACGGGCGTGGGCGGTTGGATGAAGTTGGACGACCCCTTCAACGGCCGCTGGACGCGTGTGCACGCGCAGTCCAGCGAATCGGCAGGCGCGTTGCGGTTGGACTTCGCCCCCTTAACCGCCGCCGAGGCGCCGGGTGTCCGCCAGCCGGGCCCGGCGTTCCGCCTCACTTACAAGCTGCGCATAACCTGCGCGCGCCTGGCGCGCTTGCGCCACGTGGCGGTTTTCTCCGACGCGGTCACCCAACGGGCGCGCCTCCGCTTCGAGTGGGGTCAGCGGTCCACGGTGCGCGGCGAGTGGGCGCCGAGCTTCGAGGCGCGCAACGGCTGGATTCTGGGAGTCACGCAGCCGGAGCAAGCGGCGGCGGTGGTAGACGTCGAGTTCGCGGATGCGGAAGACCGGCTGAGCGCGGACCGTGGGGCGGTCGTCTTCCGTAGCGGCGAGACGCGCAGCTTTGCGGTATTTGTGGACGATGTGTTGCGCGAGGGCGGACTCTGGGTGCGAGACCTTGGGGTCTTTGTCAGCGACGCCGCGCGCGGCTGGACCCACGCGACCTGGCCCGGGCCAACCGGCGATGTCTGGCGCGAAGGCACCGTTGCCGAGCAAGTGGCGCGACTACCGGAGCAGACCCTGGCCCAGGCCCTGGCGGCGATCCCGCCCAAACCGCCCTCCTACCTCTTCCTCGGCGTGCCCAATCTGCGCCAGGAAATCGCCCTCCTGCCCCAGGGCGAAATCCGCCTCTTCGCCAATAGCCTGCGGTCCCTAGGCCCGGACAGCGCCTTGCGCCCGTGGACGTGGGAACACTTGACGTATGATTTCGGCACAGGCGAACAACCGGTGATGGGCCCGCGGCGGGAGCGGCGCGTCACGCGGCGGCTCGAGGCGGGATGGCTGCCGGTCGTGCAGCACCAATGGGACGAGGGCGAGCTGCGCTATGTCCAGACCTGCCTGGCCGCGCCTTTGGTGGGCGATCTCGAGACGCTCGCCAGCCAGCGGGGCACGGAGACCGTCGTGTTGGCGTCTCGGTTCGAGATGCACAACACCGGGCCAGCCCCGCGCACGGCCTGGCTTTGGCTCGAAATGAGCCCCTCGCTGCCTTGCCGCCTCACCGTGGACGACCTTCTGGTGCTCGATCAGCCTTCTGCCGGCGGGGAGCGGCCCGGTCTGTTGCCCGTACGCGGACGATTCGACCGGCGGAGTCGGGGTGCCCTGGACGTGGCGGTGTTGGTGCCGGGGAGTGCGGGCAGCTACCAAACCCCGCTCGAGCGCTCGAGCGCCGCGCGCGAGGCCATCCGGTACCGGGTCGACTTGGCGCCGGGCGAATCGGAGCGTTTGGATCTGTTTGTGCCTTACGTCGAGTTGCTGGATGCGGCGGAGGTGGGAGCGCTCAAGGCGTTGTCCTTCACGAACCTCCATCGCGCCGTCGTGGCGTATTGGCGCCAACGCATCCAGCGCGGCATGACCTATGAGGTGCCGGAGCCGCACCTGAACGATTTCTTCAAGGCGAACCTCTGGCATGTGCTGATCTCGACCGACCTCGACCCCTTCACCGGCCAACACCAACACGGCGCCGCCACTCATGGCTATAAGAATTTTCTGAACGAAACCGCCATGGTGGCGCGCTCCCTCGAGATGCGCGGCGAGCACGCCGCCGCAGTCCGGCTCCTCGAGACCTTCCTGGCAAACCAGGGGGCCAAGGCACTCCCGGGGAAGTTCCAGAGCCAGGCGGGCGTGCTCTATGCGGCCCATCCCGATGAACCGGATCCGTACACCGCGCAGGGCTACAACATGCATCACGGCTGGGGCTTGTGGGCCGCCGCCGAACACTACTTTTGGACCCGCGACCGAGAATGGCTGCAGCGGTGGGCCCCGCAACTGGTGGCCGCCTGCGAGTGGGTCGTCCGCGAGCGCCAGGCGACTCGGGTGCTCCGGCCGGATGGATCTCGGCCGGTCGAATATGGCCTGGCGCCGGCCGGCGACCTCGAGGACGTCGAGGAGTACCTCTACTGGTACGCCACCGACGCCTACTACCATCTCGGCATGAAGAAGGCCGCCGACGCCCTCCAAGATGCCGCCACGCGCGGTCGGCGGGCCGGTGGACCGGGTTCCCCTAGCTCAGCCGCCGAGCGCGCCGCGGCTAGTTGGGGCACCGAAGAACTGCGTCAAGCTCTGCTCGAGGCCGTCGCCGAGTTCCGACAGGACATCCAGGCTAGCGTGGCCGAGTCCGTCGCCACCTCGCCCGTGGTCCGGCTGCGGGATGGCAGCTATGTGCCTTATGTCCCCGCGCGCGCCTACGCCCTGACGCATCGGAAGGAAGGTTGGATTCGCGAAGTCCTGTATGGGGCGCTGCACTTGGTCAACGGCGAGGTCTATGAGCCTGGGCACCCGTACGTCGATTGGACGATCCAGGACCTCGAGGACAACCTCTTCCTGAGTCCCGAGAGTGGGTTCCGATTGGCGGATCCGCGGTCGGATTTCTTCAACTTTGGCGGATTCACCCTTCAGCCTAACCTTCTGGATCTGGCGCTAATCTACCTGCAACGCGACGCCACCCCCAACTTCCTTCGTGCCTTCTTCAACACCGCCGCTGCCAGTCTGTATCCGGACACGATGTGTTTTGCCGAGTGGCTACCGGACTATGGCAAAGGGGGCGGACCGCTCTACAAGACGCCCGACGAATGCAAGTTCATCCAGTGGATGCGCCAGATGCTTGTGCTCGAGCGAGGGGACACCCTCGAGCTCGGTTTGGGCGTGCCGCGAGCTTGGATGCGCGCCGGCCAGCGGATTCAGATCGAGCGCGCCGCCACCCACTTTGGCCGGGTCGACCTCGAGATCGCCTCGCACGCCGATCGTGGTCAGATCGCCGCCGTGGTCACCTTGTCACCGACCGAGCCCCCGAAGAACCTCTGGCTGCGCTTGCGTCATCCCGAAGGCCAACCCATCCGCGCCGCCCGCGTGAACACGCGCCCCGCCCGCGTGGATGCCGCCCGGCAACTCATTCACCTTCCCCCCATGGTCAACCACTGGCAGGTGGTGGCCGAGTTTTGACCGCGCCTCGCCCCTGCGCCGATCGTCCGGTGTGGCCTTTGTGCGGGAGCTGCAGCGCATCCGGGCCGCCTTACGCGAGTTTCCCGTGGCCAAGGACCTCCAGCTTTACCGGGCGCACAAATTCGATTCGGAGTGTGACCTTGCCCAGTTCCCTTCCCCCCGGTAGGCTGCATCCATGAGCATTACGTTGGACATCCCGCCGCATATTGCCGAGAGCGTGCGGGTTCCCCCCCAAGAGGTCGAGCCACGCCTCCGCCTCGAACTGGCCATTGCGCTCTACACGCAGGACCTGCTCACCTCGGCCAAGGCCTGTGCCCTCGCCGGACTGACGCGGGCGGAATGGGAAACCACGCTGGGCAAACGCCAGGTGCCTCGTCACTACGCCGACGCTGACCTGGCGGAAGACCTCGCCTATGGCCAGCGCGGTCAGTGATGCTTCGGTGCTGATTCATCTGGCGGGCATTGGACAGCTTGATCTGCTGTCCGCCTGCTTCGAACGCGTGCTTGTCCCGGACGCCGTCTGGCGGGAAGTCGTGGTTCAGGGCCGCTCTCCCGATGTGGTGCAGGCGGTCGAAGCGGCGTCGCAACAAGGCTGGTTGGCCCGGTACTCTCCCGCCAGTGTCCCGCTCCTCCGCCACCTGCGCCAGAGCCTTCACGAGGGCGAAGCGGAGGCCATCTGCCTAGCCCTCGAAACCGGGCCCGACATGCTGCTGATGGACGAAACCGATGGCCGCGTTGTCGCCCGTTCGCTGGGCATGCGCACCCAAGGTGTCGTGGGCCTGCTCCTCCAAGCCAAACAAGCCGGCCGTCTCACGGCCATCCGACCGTTGCTCGACCAACTGGTCCAGCACCGCTTCTATCTCAACCCGGAATTCGTCCGCCAAATCCTCCAACAAGCCGGCGAACACTGGAGCCTCTCTGGCGGACAACCGGTGGCGATGCGTGATTTGACCGGTCTTCGGCCCTGCACGCCGGTTCTTGCCAACCAGCTTCGGAGCCTGCAGCCTGCTCGGCGTGAACCGCACCTACACTCGCACCCGCGTCTGGACCCGGGTGGTTGGGACGGGGCTGATCCTAGGCCTGGCCGCCTGCACCACCACTCGCCCCCGCGTGGCCCCGCGGCTCGACCAGGTCTTTCACCCCAGTAAACTGGCCGAGATCGACGCCGCCATCGCTCAAGCCGTCGCCGACAACCGCTGCCCGGGCGGCGTCCTTTGGCTCGAGCGCCATGGCGCCGCCTATCGCAAGGCCTATGGCCGACGGGCCCTCGTTCCGGCCGAGGAGCCCATGACCCAGGACACGATCTTCGACGCCGCCTCGATCACCAAGGTGGCAGCTTGCACCCCGGCCATCATGTTGCTGGTCGAACGCGGCCAGGTCCAACTCGACGCTCCCGTCAAGACGTACCTGCCCGAGTTCAGCGGCGAGGGCCGCGACGCCGTCACCGTGCGGCATCTCCTGACCCACACCTCCGGGCTCCGGCCCGACATCAGCCTGAAACCGGAGTGGTCAGGCTACGCGGCGGCGCTGGCGCTCTGCTACGCCGAGAAACTGCAAGCTCAACCGGGAGACCGAGTGATCTACAGCGACACAGGCCCCATTCTGCTCGGCGAAGTGGTCCGGCGCCTGACCGGCCAACCGCTCGACCAATTCCTCGCGCGCGAGGTCTACGGCCCGCTGAAGATGGTCGACACCGGGTTCAATCCTTCTCCGGCCAAACGGGAACGCATCGCGCCCACCGAGGTCGAGAACGGCCAGCCCGTCCGGGGCGTGGTGCATGACCCGCGGGCGCGACGGATGGGCGGGGTGGCCGGCCACGCAGGGCTGTTCACCACCGCGTCGGACCTGGCCCGATTTGCGCGGATGATGCTCAACCAAGGGGAACTCGATGGCGTGCGCCTGTTTCGGCCGGAGACGGTCCGGCTCATGACGCAGGTTCAGACCCCCGCTCACTTGACCGCGCGGCGCGGCTTGGGTTGGGACATCGGCTCCTCCTACGCTGGCCAGCGCGGCACCGTCTTTCCCTTGGGCGGCTACGGCCACACGGGGTGGACGGGCACATCGCTCTTTATCGATCCCTTCTCGGGCACGTTCATCATCTTCCTCTCGAACCGCAATCATCCGACCGAGGCGGGCAATGTGATCGCGTTGCGCCGACAACTGGCCACGCTGGCGGCGCAGGCGGTCATCGGGTTCAACTTCAGCTATGTCCCAGGCGCGCTGCCGGAACTCACCAATGAACCGCCGCGCCGTCCCGTGTCGAGCTCGCGCAACGTGGCGGTCCTCAACGGCATCGATGGACTGGCGAAACAGAAGTTCGCTCCGCTCAAGGGCCTGCGGGTGGGCCTGATCACCAATCACACCGGCCACGATCGCACCCGCCGCGCGACCATCGATCTGTTAAAGGCCGCACCGGACGTGCAGTTGGTCGCCTTGTTCAGCCCCGAGCATGGGATTCGCGGCGCGCTGGACGAGAAGATAGGCGACAGCGTGGACGAGCAGACTGGCCTGCCCATCTACAGCCTCTACGGCGAATCGCGGCAGCCCAAGGCGGAGCAGTTGCGCGATCTGGATGCGCTCGTCTTCGACATCCAGGACATCGGCTGCCGGTTCTACACCTACATCTCGACGCTGGGCCTGGCACTCGAGGCTGCCGGCAAAGCGCGCCGGAAGGTGTTCGTGTTGGACCGAGTGAACCCCATCGGCGGCGCGGCGGTCGAGGGCCCCGTGCTGGTCGGCGAGCCAAGCTTCGTCGGGTTCCATACCATCCCGCTGCGCCACGGTATGACCGTGGGCGAGCTAGCGCTGATGTTCAACGCCGAGCGCAAGTTCGGCTGCGAACTGACGGTCATCCGGCTCGAAGGTTGGACGCGGGATTTGTGGCTGGACGAGACGGGCCTCCCCTGGACCAATCCCTCGCCCAACATGCGTAACCTGACCGAAGCCACCCTTTACCCGGGCGTGGGCCTGCTCGAGAGTGCCGTCTCGGTCGGCCGCGGCACCGACACCCCGTTCGAGGTCGTGGGCGCGCCTTACGCGGACGATGTGAAACTGGCGGACGCGCTCCATGGCGCCGGGCTCCAGGGCGTGCGCTTTGTCCCGATCCGGTTCACCCCTAAGGCCAGCACGTTCAAGGACCGACCTTGCGGCGGGGTGTACCTGGTGGTGACGGACCGCGATCGGCTCCCGGCGGTAGACCTGGGGATCGCCTTGGCGCTGACCTTCCAGCGGCTCTATCCGAAAGACTTCGCCCTCGACAAGCTCAGCAACCTCCTGCGTCACCCACCCACCCTCGACGCCATCCGCGCCGGCCAATCGCTGGCAGACATCAAAAAGGCCTGGGTGACTGACCTGGCCGCCTTCGAAAAGCGGCGGGCGGAGTACTTGCTCTACCGCTGAGCGGGCACGGTCGGTGGCGGGTTCGTCACCGCGCGCCCGTCGTACTTGCGCAACTGGACCTTCTCGACCCGCTGCAACTCGCGCTTGAGTTGGCGGACCATGCTCGAGTTGATGGCGATCAAGGCCGCCATGAGCAGCAACAACACCAGCACCACCAAGGTGGCGGTCCCTCGCTCCGCGCCGCGCGTGGCGGGTCTGCCGCACCTAGTCGAAAGGGTTGAGCAGCGCAGTTTCATGGACGTCAACCGGCCAAACTCACGAGTCACGAAGAGGGACGACAAGTCGGCGGTAGGGCGCGCACTCCGCTGCGCGCCTCAGCCTCCCAGGTCCACAGTGGTTTGCGGCGCGCAGCGGACTGCGCGCCGCACCAGAAAGTTGTCTTTTATCTCGAGGGCTCATTCGTAGGCACCGCTGTAAAAGTGAACCGTGGCCGCATCGTGGCAGACGGCCGGCCGGGTTCAAACTCGAGTTCCCAGCGCCAGGCCGTCACCCGCTCGCGCGGATCGCACACGAACCGGGAGTGCTTCACCCGAGGCACCACCGTGGCCCAAGGCGCGTTCGTCGAACTGCGTCGTTGCACCGATCGGCCGTCGAAGATGTACACGACCTCGCCCTCGCCCCGAGGAAGATGGAGAGCCTGCAGGCCCATCACCTCGAACATTCTGGGTGGTTGCTCGGCGCGACGCACCTCCGCCCGCCACCGCTCGCCAGCCTCGAGGGCGTGGCTGATGTCTTCCGTCACACGACGCAGTTGCCGGGTGTGGTCGAGGGTGCGATGAAAGGCCATCACCGCCATGCCCGTGACCAGGAACAGAACGGCGCAGTACACCAGGGCCTCGAGCAACATGATGCCCCGGGTTCGCCCCGCCAACCCGCTCGCTCGCCGCACCCGGCGGATGCCGACCCTCCGTGACCCCGGCTGCCATTGGGGAGCGGTCTTCATCGCCGGTCCTCCGGTTCGATCGCAGTGGGGGTGTCCACCGTGGCTGCGCCCGCCGCCGGGCTTGCGCCGGGCAACAGCTCAAGTCGCACCTCGCGCTCGACACGGCCGCCCTGGTGTTCCGCCTCGGGCTCCCACACCAACCGCAACCGATCGGGCGCAACCGTGAGGGTGAACGTGCCAGCGGGCAGGCTGCCAATCGCCTCGGCCTTGGGCGTGTAGACGTGCGTGCCAAGGGCGAACGTTTGCCATTCTCCGGCGACGAGCACCTCCATCTCGCCGTCGACCACTTCGAGAGCCACCGCTCGCTGGTAATAAGCGCGACAGAGCTTCTGTTCGCGCAGGAACGAAAACGACAGCGGGACCACCGCCACGGCGAGGATGCTCAAGGCGAAGATCATCTCCGCCGTGATGCTGGCGCGCCTGCGGCCCCAGACCTGGCAACTACCGGTCACCATAACGACTCCGCTTGGATGAGGTTGAGGAGCATTTGAAAGATGCCCACGGCCAGCGCCGCCACAAAGATCCCGTTGAAAAAGACCAGCGCCGTCGTGACCAACTGCGCCACCGTTTGCTCCTGTTGAAACGCCTGCGCCTCGAGGCTCTCGTGCCAACCCGACAAGGCTTCGACAAACCGGCCTCGACCCTGAGCCGCGTTCGCCAGGCGCCACTGAAACTCGCCCGTGGCCTCGAGCCGTTGGACGGCCTCAGGCAACCGCCGGCCGCCCGCCAGATCCGTCGCAACGGCCTTGGCTTGGGCGGCAAACCGCGCGTTGCCAGCGGTAGCCGCCGCCAATTCGACCGCGGTCCCCTCAGGTACCCCGCCATCCAGGAGTACGGCCAGCGTGGCAGAGAAATCCCGCTGCATGCGTTTGCGTCGCCACGGCGTGGCGAAGGCCAAGCGATCCGCCACCGCAGGCAGGAATTGGGCAAACCAACCCCGCAACCTCGGTCCCCCGAGATACAGCAACGCCAAGCCCCAACAGGCGACCAAGACCGCCGCCTGCAGCGCCATGAGCAGGTCGTAGTGGCGCGTCAGATAAGCGAGCCAGGGCGAAAAGGTGGCGCCCATGTCCGCCGCGATCGCCTGGTATCGAGGCAAAACGAACACCGCGATCAGCGTGAAGATGACCGCCCAAGCCGGCGTGACCACAAAAGCTAGCAGGGCCAAGTAGTGATGCGCCTTCCATACCTCCGTCGTCCCGTCGCGCACCCAAGCACGGGAAGCCGGCAAGGCGCGCGCCAGATCTCCAACCGCCACCCCAGCCTGCAGCGCCCCCACAACCTCGACCGGCAGAAACCGGGGCCGCAGCTCGATGGCTTGGGCGAACGGGATCCCCTCCTGCAACCGGGCCGCGAGCAACCGGAAGCCCTTCCCCAACGAGCGATCGCCGCTCTGCGCCACCCCCAGCACCGTTTGCTCGATGCTCTCACCGTGCCGCTGGCCACTGGCGATCAGGTCCAAAAACAGCCGCACCACCTCGCGCCGTCGCATCGGCAGGCTATACAAGTAATACACCAGGTAGAAGAGCCCAGCCAAAAAGGCCGCCCCCAGCAACGAGAGCAGGCTACACCCCAGCCACCACCCGAAACCCTCGCCCCCGAAGGCGAGCGCCGCCGCGCCGACCGGTGTTCCTGTGCTCATGACATTCATCGATCCACTCACGAGCCCGCTAGCGCGTCGCCTCCGCCGAGCGTGTTGAGCATGAGCACCAGCATTTGCACCAGCGGCACAGTCTGGCCCACCACCGCGCCGCCCAGCGCCAGCACCGCCACCGGCAACGCGGCATAGAGCATCATCTCGATCCGGTGCTTCGCCCGCTCGTAATATAGCTCCGCGGCCCGGGCAAAACCGCTTGCCGGGTCTTCACTCGTGTGGCTGATCAACCAGACGAATAGCGGCGGGAAAACCGACCCGCCCCGAGCCACCTGCGCCAGTTTTCCCTCTCCGCCCGCCAAGCGCTGCTGCCAGCGGCCCAGCTCGGCCCCCACGCGGTTGTCCCCCTCCATCTGGCGCGCCAGATCGAGGGCCTGAGGCAAAGGGCTCCCGCTCTCGAGCAACAGCTTCAGCGTCGCCGACAACCGCGCCAGGTGCGCTTCCTTGAAGCCCGGCAACTTCCAGCTCAACCAAGCCCGGCCTTGCGGAACGAGGATCAGGGCGCCCAGCAACAGCCCAGCCAGCGTCAGCCAACCCAGCGGCAACCAGAGCGACCAGGGCCGAAGTCCGAGGCTGGGGCGCACCCATCCCTCGAGCTCGGCGTAGCCGCTCTGGGCCAGACTCACCAGCAGCCAAGTAATGAACCCGAAAATCGCCAGCGCCGAACCATACACGATGAGCGGGTAGACCATGAGCGACTTCAACCGCCGCCACACTACCCCCAACCGCAAATAGTAATCCGCCAGCATCGTCAAGATCCCCGGCAGATTGTTCCCCTCGACCCCCGCGCGCACCATGGCCACGTACACCTGCGGCAAGGCGCGCTGCGGCAACGCCTCGCGCAGCGGCACCCCTTTGGTCAGGTCAGACCCGAGCGCCTCGAGTTCGGCGCGCAATCGCCCTTGGGCCATCGTTTCCGCAAGCCGCCGTAAGGCCCCCTCGAGCGGGATGCCCGCCTTGAGCATCCCGGCCAGTTGCTGGTTGAAAAAGGCAAACTCGTCGTAGTTCATCGCTCGTGCCGCGCGGCCCGCCTGCGGGCCTGCGCGGAAGGTTACCCAGGCGCCGCCGGCAGCCAATCTCGGCCCAGGCAACGCTCGAGTTCTGTTGCATCTGACCAATCGCGCTCGAGAACCTCACGCGCCGATTGCGCCAGAGTCCCTTGGGCCTGCACCTGATCCGCCCCACGGGCGCGTACCCGAGCACGAAGGCCGGGCGAGACCCGCAACCACTCGACCACCGGCACCCGCCCGCGGTAGCCGGTTCCCAGACAACGCTCGCAAGCTGGCCCCGCGCACGCCGGGCAGCGGCGCCGGATCAACCGCTGGTTGAGCACCAGCTCGACCGCCGCCACCACCGCGTAGCGGTCCGGGCACATCACCAGCAACCGCTCGAACACCCCGCGACACGAGCCCGCGTGCAGCGTCGAAATCACCAGGTGCCCCGTCAACGCCGCGCGCACCGCCAATCCCGCCGTCTCGTCGTCGCGGATTTCGCCCAGGACCAGCGTCTGCGGGTCTTGTCGCAACAGATGCCGCGCCGCGACGGCGAAGGTGAGCCCCCGCGCCTCGTGCACTTCGGTCTGCATAATCCCAGGCACCATCTGTTCGACCGGATCTTCGATCGTGATCACGTGGCGCCCGCCCAGCTCCGCCAAGAACTTCAGGCACGCATAAATGGTGGTGGTCTTACCGCTGCCGGCCGGGCCCGTGAGCAGCAGCAAGCCCGACTGCTGCCGCAAGAAACCCTCGAGCTCGTCCACCACGGCCACGGGCAATCCCAACTCGCCCAACGAATGTGCGGCGGTCTGGGTGAACAGCCGCAGCACAATCTTCTCACCCGTCACCGTCGGGTAGGTCGCCACCCGGAGATCGTGCGCCGTGCCGCTGTCCGCGGGGCCGATGCGGCCGTCTTGGGGGAGGGATTCCTGATAGGTCTTGAGCCGAGCCAGGAACTTGATCCGGCCGAATACCCGCTCGGCCACCTCGACCGGCAGCACCCCCATGGGCGTCATCACCCCGTCCAACCGAAAGGCCACCTGCGCTCCGCCGCTGGTCATTTGGAGGTGAATGTCGCTGGCGCCGGCCTGGTCCGCTTGCCGGATCAGCGCGGTCAACAACTCGGGGGCCGCGAGCTCGGTGTTCATCCTGGCGCTCAGTTTGACCACCCATCACCCCCAGCGTCACGCCTGCATGCCGCGCCCAACGGCCTGACCGAGTCAGTCCTCGATGTCGCAGGCGGCCACGCCCCTCCCGAGTCGCCCAGAGGCACTCCAGGTCGCCGGCAGGGCGCGCAGTCCAGTACAGCCTAAAGGAACGGTCATCGTGCGGCGCGCAGCGGACTGCGCGCCCTGCCGGTAGACGCTCGGCGATCGCGAGGAGGGAAAAGGGACAAAGTGCGTTTCGCAGCTAAAGGTCTCGGGGGAACTGCCGATAAAAGGCGTGGTTCGGGTATTCGATGGCGAGTTGGCGGGTAGAGAAAGGCAGGCCTCGACCTTTTGACTCTCATCACCCGAACCAATTCTTTTTGGTGGTAGGAGCTGGATTCGAACCAGCGAAGGCGTAAGCCAGCAGATTTACAGTCTGCCCCCGTTGGCCACTTGGGTATCCTACCGCCCAGGCCGCTTGACGCGGAGGGCGGATTAAGCCAAACACCCCAGCGCTTGTCAACCCAGGGTGCATCCCCTAGTTTGCGCTCATGTTCGATTCGCTGAGCGGCAAGCTCCAGAACGTCTTCCGCAACTTGCGCGGCCTGGGCCACCTTTCCGAGGCGAACGTGGCCGACTCCCTGCGCGAGGTGCGTCTGGCGCTGCTCGAGGCGGATGTCAACTTCAAGGTGGCGCGCGACTTCATCGATCGAGTCAAAGCCAAGGCGCTCGGTCAACAAGTCGTCCAGACCATCCAACCAGGCCAACAGATGATCAAGGTCATCCACGACGAGTTGGTCGACTTGCTGGGGGCGGAACACGCCGGCCTGGCCTTGGCGCACAACCCAACCTGCATTCTCATGGTCGGGTTACACGGCTCCGGCAAGACCACCTCGAGCGGAAAACTCGCCCGCCTCTTGCACAAACAAGGGCGCGCCCCGCTGCTGGTCGCGGCCGACGTCTACCGACCGGCCGCCATGGACCAACTCGCCACGCTGGGCGCCAAACTCGAGCTGCCCGTGTTCGTGCGCCAGGAAGAGAAGGATGTCCTGCGCATCGCGCGCGCCGCCCTCGAGCTCGCCGCCGCCCAGCAACGGAATGTCCTCATCTTCGACACCGCCGGCCGACTCCAGATCGACGAACCCCTGGTGCAGGAGTTGGTGCGCTTGCGCGACGTGGTCAAGGCCCAGGAAATACTCCTCGTGCTCGACGCAGCCACCGGCCAGGAAGCGGTCAACGTGGCCACCCACTTCGATCGCGCCTTAGGCATCACCGGCGCCGTCCTCACCAAGCTGGACGGCGACGCCCGCGGCGGCGCCGCCCTCAGCTTCAAGGCCGTGGTCGGCAAGCCCATCAAATACGTGGGTGTAGGCGAGAAACTCGAGGAGTTCGAGCCGTTCCACCCCGAACGCATGGCCCAGCGCATCCTGGGCATGGGCGACGTCGTCAGCCTGGTCGAAAAGGCGGCGGAAGCCGTGGACTTGGACACAGCCCAAAAGCTCGAGGAGAAGATGCGCAAAGGGCAGTTCACCCTCGAGGACTTCCTGGGTCAGCTCCGCCAAATGCGTAGCCTCGGCCCCCTCGAGAACCTGGTGGGCCTGTTGCCCGGCGGCGGCGAGATGCTCAAGAGCGCAGACCTCAGCAAGAGCGAAAAGGAGTTCCGCCACATGGAAGCCATGATCTGCGCCATGACGCCGCAAGAGCGCCGCACCCCACAAATCCTCAATGCCCGACGCCGCCTCCGCATTGCCAACGGCAGCGGCGTGAAAGTCTCCGAACTCAATAGCATGCTCCAGCGCTTTGGGCAGATGCAGCAGATGATGAAAAAAATGGGCAAATTCCAAAAGATGATGGCCCGCATGGGCGGCGCACCTCCCCCGGGGCTCTTCCGGCGCTGACCCGGACCCGCCCCGGCGGCGCGCGCAGCCGGCCGCCCAAGCCCGCCGAGCGCCCCTGGGCGGATCGCCGCGTTCTTGCCTGCCGTGTCGCCTGACCTCGCCATCCTCGTCCCCGTTTTCAACGAGCAGGACAACATCCTGCCGCTCGCCCAAGAGGTCGCGGCGGCCTTGCAAAACGAAGCGCGCACCTGGGAGCTGGTGTTCGTCGATGACGGCAGCACCGACACAACCTGGGAACGCATCGGCGAGGCGCAGCGGGCCGACCCCCGCGTGCGCGGCCTGCGCCATGCACAAAACGCCGGACAAAGCGCCGCCGTCTGGACCGGATTGCAGCACACGACCGCCCCGCTGCTCGCCACCTTGGATGGCGACCGACAAAACGATCCCGCCGACCTGCCCCGGTTGCTGGCGTTACTCGCGGACACTGACTTCGTCTGTGGCCGGCGGATTCAACGCCAGGACACCCGACTGCGTCGCATCTCCTCGCGCGTGGCACGCTGGGCGCGCCGGACAGCCCTCGGCTACGACTTCCAAGACACCGGTTGCGCCTTGCGGGTGTTTCAGCGCGGCGCGGTCGCAGGCGTCTTTCCGTTCGATGGCTGGCACCGCTTCCTCCCCATCCTGGTCGCGGCGAGCGGCTACCGAACGCGCGAGGTGCCCGTCAGCCATCGGCCGCGACTGGCCGGTGCCTCCAAGTACGGCGTCTGGAACCGGCTCGGACGCGGCCTGTGCGACCTGTTCGGAGTCGCCTGGTACTTGCGCCGGCGCCTGCGGCCCCTCCAGGTCACCCCGTCGCCCCACCGCGCGCCGTGAGTTTCCCGGCCTCGCAATCTGTGTCCAGCTCCCCTCCACCCCCACCACCGGACGATCGCAGGGCCGGCAGCCCATGAGCAATGAGCACCTCACAGGCGGATCCAACGGCTGGGCGCTCGACCGCAGGCGGATCCGAGCCAACGAGCACGCCCCAACCGTGGGGCGCCCCCCCTGAGGAGGTGCCGCGCGGCCTGACCCCGGTCCGGTTCGCCGTGCTGCTCGCCGTGCTCCTGGGCTTGGCGTTTCCAGAGGTGTGGAGCGGGGGCCGCTCGTTCTTCTATCGCGATTTCGGCGTGTTGGCTTACCCAACGATCTACCACCATCGCGAGGCCTTCTGGCGCGGCGAATTGCCGTTGTGGAATCCCCTGAGCAACTGCGGCGTGCCGTTCCTGGCGCAGTGGGGGACGATGACCCTCTATCCAGGGACACTGATCTACTTGTTGCTGCCTTTGCCTTGGTCGCTGAACGTCTTTTGCCTGGTCCACCTTTGGCTGGCCGGCTTCGGGATGTACTCGTTGGCTCGCCGTTGGACAGGCCACCCTCTAGCCGCCGGGTTGGCGGGTGTGGCCTTTGTGTTCAACGGCGTGACCCTCTCGTGTCTGCTGTGGCCCAATTACTGCGTCGCGTTGGGCTGGATGCCGTGGGTCGTGCTCTGGCTCGAGCGAGCCGGACGCAACGGCGGTCGTGCGGTCGCGCTGGCCGCACTCGCCGGCGCCCTGCAACTGCTGGCCGGCGTGCCCGAGCTGACCTTGATGACCTGGCTGGTCGCCGGTGCGTTGGGCCTGGGCGCACTCCTCCAGGAACGCCGCCCTGCCCCAAACCCTCCCGCAGTGCAACCGCCCCGGCCAGAGAACGAATCCCCCGCCGCCAACGCGACCGGACCGCCGGCGTCGCCGCCGCCGCTGCGGACCCTATGCCGTTGGGCCGGTGCCTTCGGGCTGGCGCTCTGCCTTACCGCGGCACAATGGCTGCCCTTCCTCGAGTTGCTCGCTCGCTCCCAGCGAGATGCCTCCTTCGCCACCGCGAAGTGGGCCCTGCCGACTTGGGCCTGGGCCAACCTCTGGGTGCCGCTGCTCCACTGCTTCGAGACCACTCAAGGCGTGTTCTTTCAGCATGGTCAGGAGTTCTTTTCCTCGATCTACCTGGGGCTGTCGATGGTCGCACTGGCCGGCTTCGCCCTCGGGCGGGTGCGGGCGCCGCGCGTCTGGCTGCTCGGGGCACTGGCGGTCTTGGCACTGGCGCTTGCGGTCGGCGAAGCTAGCCCGCTGTACCGCGGACTGAAGGCCGTGCTGCCCGCCGCCGGGTTGGCACGCTATCCCGTCAAGTGGGTCTTGCTGGTATCCTTCATCGTCCCGTTACTCGGCGCGTTCGCTGTTGCGCGCCTGTTCTCTCCGCCTGCGGTGGCGGCCCGGCGACAGGATACCGTGACGTTGTGGCTGAGTTCGTTGGCTGTCGTCGTGCTGGGGGCCGGAGCGGCGGCGTGGGCCGGGCTGCACCCGCTGCCGCTGGATCAACCGGGGCGCATGGGGCTGAACCTGACCGCGCGCGTGGTCTTTGGGATGGGCGTCCTGATCGGCCTGTGTTGGGCGGCGCGGGCGGGTCGGGGACGGCTCACTGCCTGGGTCAGCCTTGGAGCCCTCGTGTTGTTCTGGGCCGACGGCCTGACCCATACCCCGCGACAGAACCCGACCGTGCCCGCACGCCTCCTCGAGCCAGGGATGCTCGAACTGCCTGATCCACCTCGAGTGGGAGCGGGGCGGGTGTTCATTACACCCGCAGCCGAGCAGGCCCTGCTGCATAGCCGAGTGGCCGATTTCGAGCAAGACCTGCTCGGCAAAAGACTGGCGCTCTGGTCGCACTTGAACCTCCTCGAAGCGGTGCCGAAGATCAACGGCTCGGCCACGCTCCAGATCCGTGAGCAAGCCCAAGTTCAAGCCCTCCTCTACGCCTCGCCGGCGACCCAACATCCTGCCCTGCTGGATTTCCTTGGTGCCACCTACATGAGCGCGCCCGATAACCCGGTCGAGTGGGTGGCGCGGGCGGGCGCCCTACCCCTGGTCACCGCTGGCCAGGCGGCGATGTTCGTGGACGCGCGCACGTCGCTGGCTCTCTTGGCCGAGGCCGAGTTCGAGGCTCGTCAAGCAGTCTGCCTTCCCGAAGAAGTGCGCGCGCACGTCACAACCGGCGCGGGCGCGTCGGCAGCCGTTTTAGACCTTCACGCCGAAGCGCATCGACTGCGTTTTACCGTCGACGCAGCCGAACCCGCGTGGGTGGTGGTAGCGCAGTCGTATTACCCCTGCTGGCAGGCCACCGTCAATGGCCGGCCGGTGCCCCTCTATCGCGCCAACCACGCCTTCCAGGCACTCGAGGTTCCTGCCGGGCGCGCCATGGTCGACCTGCGGTACTCCGACCGGCGCTTCCGGTGGGGGGTGGCCTTCTCCGTGGCGGGCCTAATGGCCTGCGGCGTTATCGGCATCCTCGGACGCCGGTCGTCCGGGCCCGGCGCCCGGGTGCTGGAGGTCGCCCCGGCGAGTCAGGACTGACAGGTCAAGGTGGCACGGTGCGGAGACCTCTGAGCACCTGGGTTTTCCATGTCCCTGGTGTTCAGGGTATTCTGCGGCGCGCAGGACGCGGAGAGGACTGTGCACCCTACCCTTACCCTTACCGCCGCTGGGAGGGGGATGCAGTCGGCTTCCTGGCAAATGCTAGAGCTGAGGGCGGGTAAACCGTTCGGGTGGGTACGGCATATAACATTATCGGCCAGGGTTATTATAGTTGACACACTCGCAAGCCTACCGTCACTAGACGCATCTAGCCGGCCCTTGACCCCTTCGGGCCGCGGGGTCCTTTCTTCCCGGCGGCGCAGCTCGGGGACGTCAATGGTGATTGGTGACAGGAGCCTCGCCCTACCCAAAGGGGCACTTTTCGAACGCGGTCTAGACGTTTACCTCGGCGCGCAGAGGACCGCACGCCCTACCGCCTCACCCTACCGCCTCACCGGTCCATAGCCATGACGGTCAACTGCGGTTGCCGTCAGCCACGCCGCGGGGGCTTCTGAGGCGCGCGCTACGCGGCACAGGGGCGGGGCTGATCGCAGCGATCACGCCGCAACTTTTTCAGGCCTTTTTCCCAGTAGTAGGGTGTGACGGTCGGGTGGTGCCGCCGCATGGCCTTGCCAGCCGCCACCCGGCCCCACTGCAGCCCTTGTCCGCTTGCTCCCCGATGGCACTTCGGACCCCACTTGGCGTGTGGCGAAGGTGAGCGGGCACATCACCTACATCCTCCCGTTGCCCGGGGGCGAGGTGCTGTTTGCAGCCTACGGCACGGCCAGGCCGAGCGTGGACTACGTGCTAGCCAGCGGCACCTTGGACTTTCCCGCCGGCGAGTCCGTTGCCACGCTTGAACTCGAGATGCTCGACAATACCGTGCCCGACGGCGCCCTAAGCACATGTGCAAAAATTAATTCCGATTCTCTCTCGGAAGAAGTGTATAGTTCCACTGTGGTAGGACCGGAGACTTCAGGGCGTCAAGTTCATCCAGTTGCTGGGTCGAGACTTTGACTTTGGTTGGG
>VHCO01000165.1 GCA_016871715.1 Verrucomicrobiota bacterium | reverse complement strand
CGATCCACCGGTTGCGCCTCCACCTTCTGACCCCGCGCGGACGGAATCAGGTGAAGAGGCAGAATTAGCAGTTTACTTGCCATTCGCATTCACTGGAACGCTCATCCTTCGACTCGCGCCCCTCTCCCGCAGGCGGGCATCGGCCGGAATCAACTCGCCGTGCCGCACCAGCAACAAATCCCCCACCGCCACCCGCGCCAAGGGAACCACCGCCTCGCCCTCCGGCTCGCGTCGGCGCACGGCTAACGGAAAGAACGAGCGGTAATCGCGATCGAACACCCAACGGTCATAAGTCCGTTGTTGAAAGAGCCGACCGCACAGCAGGAAAAACACCAGGCCTGTGAGAGAATCCAGATAGCCTTCGCCGCGGCCCGAGAAGACTTCCCACGCACTCTGTCCAAACAAGGCGGCTAGCCCGAGCGCGATGGGCAAGTCGATCGTGACCATCCGCTGCCGCCAACCCAGCCACGCCGAGCGCCAATAGTCCCGGGCGCTGTACACCAACACGGGGAGCGCCAGCACCAGGGACGCCCAACCCAGCGCCGGTTTCAACCCGGGCCCCGTCGCTGCGTCCAGGCCCAGATAGCCCGGCATACTGAAGAGCATCGTGTTGCCAAAGGCGAATCCGGCAACGCCCAACTGAACCCAGAGCGTGCGACGACCGCGGTACCGCCCTTCCACCCCTTGCCCCACCGCCAAATGTAACGACGGTTCGTAACCGATCGCGGCGAGCAAACCCGCCACGTCGCTCAGCCGCACTTGGTCGGGCCGGAACGTCACGCTCACCTCTCGCCGGGGGAGGTTCACCACGGAACGCCCGATCCCCGGCCGCAGCCGGAACAGGTTCTCGAGCAGCCAGACACACGCAATACAGTGAATGGCCGGAACGCTTAAGGTCACCCGCGCCGAACCCGCGTCTTCGAACTCGATCAACTGCGTCCGCACTTCCGGTTCGTCCAGGTAGCAAAACCGGTTGGCCGGCCCCGCCTCAGACGGGCTGGCCATCCGCGGACCAGGGCGCTCCGCCAACTCGTAAAACCTGCCTAGGCCCGCCTCCTGCAGGATCTGGTAGACCGTGCGGCAACCCGCGCAGCAAAAGACCAGCGCCCCCGCTTCCTGCAGATCCGCGCCGCACGACGCCCCGCAATGTGCGCAGACATCGCCCCGGCGCTCCGCGGGCCCGGTGTCCGCCCAGGGTGCCCCGGTCGGCTCCCGCGCGCCCTCCGGCGTCAGGCCGGATGGCGGTTCGCGTTGGATTAGCAGGGTGGCTGTGGCCATGCGTTGCCGACCGTGACCTCGACGGTCGACCTTCTGAGCGTAGGCGAAGCGACCCTCCTTGGCTCCTACAAAATGCGCGCGGGGCCAATGGACTCGAATGCTTAGAGGACTCGAACGACTGGGAGTGGCGGGAGAATCTGTTCGTCAGCCGCCCGGCATCCCGTCCATCCAGGTGGGCCAACGCGGGCGTGGAGCGTGGACGTTGAATTCGCGATGCCAGCGCAGACCCCAGAGACTGGTCATGCCCGGCGGGATGTCATAGGCCCAGTTGTTGATGGCGTAGCTGCCCCGGTAGACCTCGGGCACAGTCGTGTGTTCGTTCACCACATCCCAGGCCGCCAGAGCGCCGCGGGCCCCTTCGCTCAAGGAGCGGGTGGCGCGTGGACAAACGCGGATCTGCTCGCCACCCCCCTGGTAATAGCGCCGCAGCGGCTCGACCCAGACACCGCGATCCGGAAACATGAACCGGTCGTTGTGGTCCATGGTGTACATCTGGAAGTACATGGCCCACTGCTTGAGGTTCGAGAGGCAATGGACCTCTTTGGCCTCGAGTTTGGCCCGCGACAACGCCGGAAGCAGCATCCCCGCCCGCGGTGCCGCTCCATCCGACCAGGCTAGGGTACTCGATGCGCCCGCGGAGATGGCCGCCGGCTGCGCAGCGCCGCGCCCGCTGCGATGTAGACCTCTCCAACACCGCCCGCGCCGACGCCCACCTCGATCCCCGAGCTGCCCCCGTGCGCCCCGCTCAGCGTGCCTCCCAGCACCCGCAACGTCCCGGCCGTTCCCTGGCCCACGATAATTCGGCCGGGATTGTCGGTGTTGGCAGTGCCGATATCCCCGGTGATCTCGCAGATACCATTGATGATGGCGGTCGCGTTGTCCGGAGGAATGCCGGTGTCCCAGTTGGCCGCGGATTTCCAATTGCCTTCGCCGGTGAAGGTTTGTGCCAGCAGCGGCAGCGCGCTCAACGCGGTGACTGGAGCCGTTAGCGGCTGAGTCGTGAACTGGCGCGGCTTTGGGCTCGGCGCGGGTGCTGATGTGGCTATGGAGGCGCAGACACTCAGGCCGCCACTCAGGCCGCCACCGCCACCGCTTCGCGATCTTCGATCATGCGCCGGAGTTTCTCGAGGGCGAGGTTCTGGAGCTGGCGAATGCGCTCGCGCGTGACGCCAAAGCTCTCGCCGATCTCCTCGAGCGTCCGTTCGCCGCCCCCGTCCAACCCGAACCGGTGTTGGAGGATGGCGCGTTCGCGCGGATTGAGCTTGGCCACCAAGTCGCCGAGCATGCCCAGAAGCGTCTTTTCCTCGAGTTGCTCGTAGGGCGTGCGCGCGTTGTCGTCGCCCACCACTTCGGAGAGCGAGCTGCTGTCTTCGTCCCCAAGCGGCGCGTCGAGCGACGCCGGGCGAATCGCCGCGGCGCGCATTTCATTGAAGCGCTGCGCCCGCATGCCCATGGCCTCGGCGAGCTCCTCCGGTAACGGCTCCCGGCCCAGTGCTTCCCGCATGGCCACCGCCAACCGCGAGGCCTTGCTCAGCTTATCCACCGCGTGAATGGGGAGGCGGATCGTCTTGGATTGATTGGCAAGTGCTCGACGAATGGACTGCTTGATCCACCACGAGGCGTAGGTCGAAACCTTGCCTCCCTTGGCGGGGTCAAAGCGCTCGACGGCCTTCATGAGCCCCATATTGCCTTCGTTGATCAAGTCCAGCAGGTGCAAACCGAGGCCCTCGTACTCACGAGCGATCTTGACGACCAAGCGTAAGTTGGCGCGAATCATGTGCTCCCGCGCCTGCTCGTCTCCGCGCTTGATCCGGGCTGCCAGCGCGTTCTCCTCAGCCACGGTCAGCAAGGCAACCTCGCCCACTTCCCGCATATAAAGTTGCAGCGCGAAATCGCCGTCATAACTGATATGGTCGCGCTCGACGGGGGCTTCTTTGGCCGTCGGGGTCGGGGCACCGGAGCCGTTGCGGCGGGTCGCAGCCACGCGGGTCGGCGGAGGTGCCACCGCACGGGCAGGCGTTCGCTTCCGAGGCACTCGCGCTCGTTTTTTGGCGTTGGCAGGCACTTTGATCTTCATTTTGGAATTAGCAGACTACAAAAACACTATGAGTGTTCAAAGACGTGTTCACATTCTGTTGATATTTCAGATTTTGTCAACAGATTGTTTATGATTTCTTAAAGTGGAATACACGGGGGATCGACCTGGCGTTAGCGGTTGGTTCGTAAGGATTTGCGCCCTTGAATGAAGCTTGGTTTGCGCCGGTCCAGCTTCGTGGCTATTCTTTGAAATAATTTTAGATATGTCAGGACCCAATCAATCGATCCGCGTGGTGTCGCGCCGGACCGGCATCAGCCCGCATCTGATCCGGATCTGGGAAAAGCGCTACGGGGCGGTGCATCCGATGCGGACGGAGACCAACCGGCGCCTCTACTCGGAAGACGAGGTCGAGCGGTTGGGTTTGCTGCGATTGGCAACCGAGGCGGGGCACAGCATTGGGCACGTGGCCCGGCTGACGGTGGAAGAGTTGCGCAAGTTGGTCGATCTGTCGCACGCTGCGGGACGCGGTGGAACGGGAAACGGCAAGCTGGCCAATGCGGCAGAGGCGATGCGGTTGCCGCGGTTACTCGAAGCGGCCCTAGCGGCCATCCGGGCTTTGGACGCGCAGGAGCTCGAGGAGGTGCTGCGGCGGGCGAGCATCGCTTGGGGCACCCAGGGCCTGCTGCAGAAGTTGTTGGGGCCGCTCGCCGAGCGATTGGGTGCCGAGTGGCAGGCGGGAGAGATCACGGCGGCCCAAGAGCATTTTGCCAGCGCCACCATTCGGACCTTTGTGGGGCGGATGGCGCGGCCGTTTGCCGTGGCGGATGGGGCTCCGACGCTGGTGGTGGCGACGCCGTCGGGACAACTGCACGAACTGGGGGCGATCATGGCGGCCGCAGCCGCGGCGGCGCAAGGCTGGCGGGTGGTTTACCTGGGTGCAGGTTTACCTCCGGCAGAGATTAGCGGCGCAGCGCGGCAACCGGGCGTCCGCGCGGTGGCCCTGAGCCTGGTGTATCCGACCGACGACCCGCGGCTGCCCAGCGAGTTGGCGGAGCTACGGCGGGGGTTGACCCCCGAGATTGAGATCTTGGTCGGGGGCCGAGCGGCCGAGGCATACCGGGCGTCGATCGCGGGGATTGGGGCCACGCTGGTGCGCACCTGGCCGGAGTTGAGCGGACGGCTCGACGCCTTGCGATGGTCGCCGACTGCTTCCATGGGCCCGGGAGGAAGCCAGACCCATGCGGTTTAGGCTTCCGCCGGCGCGACAGGAGGCAAGGAGACCTTGCGGACGGCCTACTTGCCCTTCGGTTCCAGGTCGGACTTGAGCTCGTCGGGGGCAAGGCTAACGCCGTTTGGGATCGAGGTTCTGCTGGAGATCTTCGGGCGTCACGGCGGACACGACCCCTTCGACCGGCACCTCCGCGCGCGCCATCCACACGATGGCGTTGAGCACCACTTTCCGGAAATCGTCGTGGCCCCAGTTCTTGTGGAAGTGGCCGCCGGTGAACCCGAAGCCGCGCCCACCGTCCGGCCGCTCGAAGCACCACATCACGTGTTGGGGTTGCTGGTCTTCGAGGACGGCTTTGCGCACGGCCGGGTTGCCGCTGTGGGGACCGTCGCGCCGGGTGAGGGTGCTGGCTGGGGGCATGGCGGTCAGGATGGGAGCCACCCCTTGGAGATTTTCCTGGAAACGCATGTGGTAGTACCATTCATCCTGCATGCCGAAGGGTTTGACCCCGCGGGTGACGGGATGGACAGGCAGTTCCTTGAACTCTGCGAACCAGTGCGGGTTGACGGACCAATGGGTCTCGAAGTAGCCCCCGATCCACTCGAGGAACTCCGAGCCGCCGCGGTCCTTGGGCACTTCCACCGCGTAGTGCAGGCAACCGACGCCCGCGCCTTGTTTGACCTTCTCGCCGATGATCTTGAGGTGGTCGCTCTGGATAAAGGGATGGCCGCCGCCGCCGTCGCAGTAGATCAGGATGGCATCCGCGTTGTCGTAGGCCGTGGGGTCTTTGGGCCAGCCGTTGAGGTAGAAGGTGGGGAGCACCCCCGGGTGGTCCTGCAAGCATTTATCGAGGAGTTGAATGCCGGCGTTATGCTCGTGTTCACCGGGGCCATGGCTCGGCGTACCCGCGGTCAGGACAACCTTCTTGCGGTCGCCCAGTTTGAGACGCTTGAGCCGGATGTCTTTAAACTGCACGGTCATGGGCGGACCGGCGTGGAGTTGGAGGGCGAGCACTCCTTGTCGGATCTGCTTCTTGGGGTCGTTGTCGGTCACCTCGACCGCCACCAGGCCGTTGATCTGGTGCACCAGGTGGGCGCCCTGGGCGACGATGGTGTAGTCGTTCCAGTCCTCCTTCTTGATGGCCGCCTGGATGGCTTTGGAATCGCCAACCGTCCCAACGACCTGCTTCTTGCCGTCGGGGCCCCACACGACCTTCTGGCCGCGCTCGGCCATGATCCCACGCGTCATCCGCTCCTCATACAAGATCCCGGAGTAGCGTTCCCCGGCTTCGAAGTCGGCTTGGTATCCCCCGGCAACCCAGTCCCCGAAGTCCTTGCTGCGATACTGGATGCCAGAGTTGCCGCCCACGATCTTGAACCGCAGGCGCAACTCGAAGTCGTCGAGCAACCCTTGGCGCCAAAAGATGAAGGTGTTGCCTTTGGTGGGGTTGTCGGGGGTCGTCCGACCCGTGATGGCCCCGTCTTGGACCGACCAGAATTTCGGGTTACCATCCCAACCGGTCAGGTCTTGGCCATTGAAGATGGGTTTAAAGTCGGGCTCGGCGGCGGCCTGCAGGCCGACGACGGCGGCGCTGAGCGCCAACACGCCGGTGAGCAGCGAGGGTGTCATTGTCTGGTGGGTAGAGTTCATAGGGCCTGGCAAAAGAGATTTCGGGTTCATCCTAAGGTCTTCTTGAGGAACTTGAGACCTTTAGTGGCGATTTCCTCGCGGCTGGGCTCGATCTTACGCCAAATGGCGGCTGCCTTGGCGATGATCTTGACGTCTTTAGTGAACGACTCGATGACCACGTCACCTTGGTATTTTACCTTCTTCAGCGCCTCGGCGATGTGGTCCCAGTTGATGTGGTCGTTGCCCGGCGTACCGCGGTCGCTGCCGCAGGCGTGGATGTGCCCGAGCAGTTTCCCGACCTTCTTGATGGCAGCTCCCTGACATTTCTCCTCGATGTTCATGTGGAAGGTATCGAGGTGAACCTTGAGGGCGGGGCTGCCGACGTCCTTGACCAGCTTGAGGGCTTGGTCGGCGGTGTTGATGAAGTCGGTCTCGAACCGGTTGAGCGGCTCGACACAGATCTGCCTGCCCCGCGCGGCCGCATAGGCGCAGATCGGCTTGAGATTCCCCACCACCGTCGCCCATTGCTGCTTGTAATCGCCCGGTTCCACCGCATCCGCTCTGCCGACCGCCGAGTACACTGGTCCAATGAACGAGGGGCAGTCGAGCACCACCATCTGGTCCAGGCACTTCATGATGTAGGCCGCGGCGTTCTGCTGCGCTTCCGGGGTGCCGCGCAGATCGCGGTCCGGCCCGAAACAGCCGCAGACCGAACCGCAGACCAGGCCCGCCTTGTCCAGGGCAAACTTAATCTGTGCGGGGTCGAGGTTCGCCGGGTCGTCGATCGCAATCTCGACGGTGTCGAAGCCCCATCCTTTGAAGGTCTTGAACCACCGGGTGCTCTGGTTGGTGAACGGAAAGGTAAAGAGGAAGGTGTTGATGCCAAATCTCATATGCTGTCAGGTTTCAGTGCAGGCTAGGCCAACCGCTACCGCTGTCAAAAGATTTTAGCGACGCCGCCCGATCAACTCGTAGAAGTTGCCATCCGGGTCCTTCACCGTCACCAGGAACGTGCCTCCGCCCAGATCGACTGGGCTCTCCCCCAGCAACGGCACCCGCGCTTGTTCGAGCCGGGCCAGCGCCCGATCGATATCCTCAACGAACAGGGTCAAATAGCGGAAGCCCAGCGCCGAATGGATGGAGCGCTGGTCCGGTTGCTGGCCGGGCGCTTGGGGGAACGAGAGCAGCTTGAGGTGGGTGGCGCCATCGCCCTCCCCGAGCGCGAACACGCGCACCTCGACCGCGTGCCCGTCGATCAGGCCTACCTTGCGCCCCAATTCCCGTGTGACAGCGAAGCTGCCGACTTCTTTGAAACCGATGGCGTTGGTCAGAAACGCAGCCGCGCGTTCGGCATCCTTGACCACCAGGCCAATATCGATCGTGGGTTTGGTAAACTCGGCCGGTGCCTCCTCGCCGTGAATGGACGAGGTGAGCCCGAAACTGGCGACACTTGCCGCCAGCGTGATGATCTTGAAGGTCGTGCGAAACGAACTAGTCACTTTCATGGTGCCGGGAGCGTAGCGCACGGCCCGCGCAAGGGAACTCAGAAATTCGCCGCGGCACCGCCACGGCAGGGCTCCTCGCCCGCCGTTGGCGCGGGCGACGGGCGACAGACCGGACGGCGGTTCTCCCCGGCGCTCACCTCCAAGTGACCGTAGCCATCTGTGTCAACTACTATTATCCTGTGAGACTAAGCTTAAGCCCGTCTTCCCGGTCAGCAGGCTGGCCATCCCAGCCCTGAGTACGTCAGAATGCAGCCGGACGCGATGCTCCTATGCTCCTATGAAAGTGAAAGCGGTACCGAGATTCCTAATCGGCTGGCTTTGCCTGACCTACGCCAGCGTGGGCGACAGTGGCCTGCGCGTGGTTCGGTCTCAGTCACCCAGCGCCAACCTCCTGCAGAACGGCGACTTCGAGCGGGGCCCGTCGAACCAACCGATCCACTGGCATCCGGCTCCCGAGGGCTGCCAGGCCGTTGACGGCGAGGGGCGAAGCGGTTCACGGGCACTGGTCGCCAGCCACTCGACCGGCCAGGGTTGGGTGGGCGCCAGCCAAACCGTCACGCTCAACCGGACGAATCCCGCGCCACTGGTGGTGCGCGGATCGAGCCGGGCGGCAGACGTAACTGGCGCACCCGACAGCGGCTACTCGTTGTATGTGGACATCCTCTACCAGGACGGCACACCGCTCTGGGGGCGCACGGCCAACTTCCGTTGCGGCACGCATGACTGGGAGTCGCGCGAGCTGATCATCCTGCCCGAGAAACCGGTCAAGACCGTGACGGTCCATTGCCTGTTCCGCGGCCATGCCGGCACCGTGTGGTTCGATGACGTGCAACTCGAGGAGGTTACGGCTCCGGAGGGCGCGGTGCTCTTCCAGGGTGTCCCGGTGCACCCGCAGCCAACGGCCGGTCGCGCGTTGCGCGGACGCACCAAACGCCTGACCACGCAAGACGGGCTTGCCCTGGCCATCCGCGACCAGCGGGTGACGTCCTGGAGCGTTGCTGGAGAAGACCTCGCCGGTGCCGCGCTCACGGGTTTCCTAGCCCGCGACGCCGCTGCGAACTCGGACTTCCATGGGTTCGACCAGGGTCGGTGCCATCCCCTAGGTCTGCAGCTCGAAACCGACTTTTTGGCCCGATCCAATCATGTCGCGGTCGAGGGCCGGCTGACCGACACAACCGGCCGTGACCGCGCGGTGACGTTAGTGTTTGCCCTGCCCCTCGAGGCAGCCGGTTGGCATTGGGGGGATGATATCCGGCGCAGTCGGGTCATTGGAGACTCTGGGGAATTTGCGAACCTGGTCACGGTCGCCGGCGGCGCCACGGGCACGCTATCGCTTTATCCGTTGGCGGCGGTGTGGAACCAGCGGGTCGGCTTGGCGCTGGCGCTGGATATGGGACAACCCGCCCAGTACCGGCTGACGTACCACGCCGGCACGCGGCAGTTGTTCATCGCCTACGATTTTGGGCTGGTGCCCGACACGGCGCGTTTCCCGAGCGCGGCGGCGTTTCGGTTTGTGCTCTATCGTTTTACGCCGGCTTGGGGTTTCCGGTCCGCGTTTCAGAAGCTGACCGAGATTTTCCCGGAGTACTTCGTCGTGCGCTCGCCAGACCAAGGGTTGTGGATGCCCTTCACCGATGTGAGCACAGTCGAGAACTGGCGCGATTTCGGTTTCAAGTATCACGAGGGGAACAACAATGTGACCTGGGACGACGACCACGAGGTGCTGAGCTTTCGCTACACTGAGCCAATGACCTGGTGGATGCCCATGCAGCCAGAGGGGGCGCGGACACCAGCCGAGGCAGTGCGCGTACGCGACGAATGGGCGCAGAGCACCAACGAGCGGCACCGCCAGATGGCCCAGGTGAGCCAGGCGGCGGCCATGTTCGACGAGACCGGCCAGCCGGCCTTGCTCTTTCGCAACGAACCCTGGTGCAACGGTGCGGTTTGGAGTCTAAACCCCAATCCCCACCTCGGCGCTCTGCCCTCGACAAAGGCGAAGGTAGTTCCCCTCAACGCCGCAACGGTGCACTGGCACGGTGCGCTCAAGGCTCGCCTCTATGGCCCGGGGGCGCGCGGGGTGCTCGACGGGGAATACCTGGATTCGCTCGAGGGCTACGTGACCGCCGAACTCAATTTCCGCCGAGAGCATTTCCGCTACAGCACCGTACCCTTGACGTTCCGTCGCGAGACGCAGCAACCCTCGTTGTTCAAGGGCCTGGCTGTGTTCGAGTTCACGCGCTGGATCAGCGACGAGATCCACGCACTGGGTCGGCTCACCTTTGCCAACGGGGTGCCGTACCGGTTTAGTTTCCTCTGCCCCTGGCTGGACGTTCTCGGCACGGAAACGGACTGGCTGCGCGGTGGCCGGTACCAACCGCCCAGCGATGCCACCATGAGTTTGTGGCGGACGATGGCAGGTCGGAAGCCCTACCTGCTGTTGCAGAACACCGACTACGACGCCTTCACCCCGGAGTTGGTCGAGCGGTATTTTCAGCGGGCGCTCTTCTACGGCATGTGGCCGAGCATGTTCAGCCATAACGCCGCCGAGAATCCTTACTGGCAAAACCCCAAGTGGTACAACCGCGACCGCGCCCTATTTCGCCAGTACATCCCCGTGATCAAGCGGGTCGCCCAGGCCGGCTGGCAGCCCGTCACCGGCGCCCTATGCGACGATCCAGAGCTGTGGGTCGAGCGCTTCGGTCCCGATGTGGCGGGCACGGCCTACTTCACGCTGTTCAACGACACCGCGCGCACACGCGCGGCCACACTAAACGTCACGGACCTGCCGCGCGTAGGCGAACGCTTGACAGCCTACGAGCTGCTGACGCACCAAGCCCTCGAACCGGCGGACACGGGTTGGTCCGTCACCGTACCCCCACAGCAGGTCCGTGTCGTTCAAGTCCTCGGGCTCTGAGCCGCCGAACGAAAAGTGGTCGGCCCGTTCATGGAAAGCTCACCTTCTGGACGTGGCGCCCAATGCGCAACCGGTCTTGGCCTTCGGCCAGGACTTGGCCATTGACGACCACGTTTTCGAAGCTCACTTCGCGCACGTCGTGGTCCGGATCGGCACCCTCGATTTGCACCAGGTACGCGCCAGGCGCTCCGTCGACGGTCACGTTCTTGAACCGGATGTTGCGAATGAAGCCGGGCACCTTTTTGCGCATGTACTGGTTGACGACCGGCTTGAGCCGGATGAACTCCCGTTGCCCTTCGCCGTGCAACCGCACATCCTCGATCGTGACCTCATCGAGCCGCATGTCTTCGCCCGGCTCGAACAGGAAGGGCGTCATGGTGAAATGGATGATGTCGAGGTTGCGCAGGGTGATCTGGCGCATGTAGGCCGCGCGGCTCTCGTGGCCCAGCAGGAAGATGCGCGCCCGGTCGCACCACAACACCGAATTCTCGACGGTGATCCGTTCGACGTTGCTCTCCGCCCCGCTGAAATCCAAGCCCTTCAGCGCCACGCAGTCGTCGTCGCTCCGAATGAAGCAATCGGTAATGAGCAGGTCTTGCGAGTTGCACGGGTTGATGCCGTCGTCGTTCTGCACCCGCGAGCCACACAACTTGATCCCGCGCACGGTCACGTTCCGGCTGTGCCGCGGCACGACCGTCCAATGCGATGCCCCGCGGATCGTGATGCCCTCGACCACGACGTTCGTCCCGCGAATCGAGATCACGTGCGGCGTGGGCCCTTGGCGCCATTCCCAGTCCGAGCCGTCCAGGATACCGCGCCCGGCGATGCGGATGTTCTCGCCTTGGGCCAGAACGCCGCCTTTGACCACCGCGCCGCCCGCCAGGTAGAGGGTTTGGCGGTTGGTCAGCACGATGCGGTCGGCCTGGTGGATGCCCGGGCCGAAATAGACGACGCCCGGCGCATCCGCCCGAGGTCGATCCTCCTCGAGCGGATTGGCAAACAGCAGCAACGGCCCTTTCCGACCTTCCGGTTCGAGACTGAACTTGCGCGGCCCCCCCAACGACAGGACCAGGGCGTGGTCGCTCTCGTGCGTGATGGCCAACACGGCCGAGGCGGGACGCACGACCGCCTGGCGCAAGGAACGCTTCGCCGTCACGCGCACCTGAACAGGGCCGGCCACGTCGAAGTTGGCGAATGCATACGGCCCGCCGTAGTCCCATTGTTTGCCGGCAAAGGGCGGGTCCAACACGCGGGCGGTGTACACGTCAACCTTCTGGCCCTCGGCCCATACTTCGTACTCGGGAGACAACGGTTCGCCGGCCGGCGCGGGGTACGTGATCACGCGCGCGGCCACGGTTTCGCGCTCCAGCAACCGCACGTTGCGGAAGTGGATTTCGTCACCTTCGGCCGTCAGGCAGATGCGACCGGCGACGAGGTCGCACCCAGTCGCGCGGTTGACCTCCTGGCCGTTGACCCGCAAGACCACCGTCGAGCCCGAGGCGGCGATTTCGTATTGGTTCCATGCCCCGGCGGGTTTTTCGACATCGGCAGCCCGTTTCACGTGGGTCAAGGGGCCGAACTGGGAATGCTCGACCGTGCGCTTTCGGTCGGGCGGACCGTCCAGGCCATAACCGACTAACCCCCAGAAATCACCCGCCTGGCCGGCATTGAGCTGAGCCTCGAGGCTCCGCGGCCAAACTCGGTCCGGACCGCTGATCCGCATCAATACGCCGGCGTTGCCTGGTTTCTTGTCCGCAGGCCACCGCCACTCGAAGCGGAGCGTGAAGTCCGTGAAGTTGTGATCCAGGTAGAGATAGCCTCGGGGTGTGCCGCGGCAGACCAGAACCCCGTCCCGAAGTTGCCACACCTCCGCAAGCTGGACCTGCGGATCCTCCGCGAAGTGTTTCCAGGCGTAGGGTTGGCTCGAGTCGAGTGGGCGGGCGAGCAAGTCAGCCCAGGTTTCGGCAGTCTGGGCGGGGCGGCACGAGATCAAAGCAAGGCCGGCAAGGAGGCAGACCGACCCCGAGGGCTTCACGCAAGGTTTCATGTGTGACTCCAGGTTAACGGGCTGGGCGCAAGGAAAGCAACGCCGAGATGGGGACGCCGCAACTTCTCGCCGCGCGTAGAAGGAGATCCCTAAGCACCTGTCGAGCAGGTAAATCACGGCGAGTCCGAGCGCATGGCCGCCCGGGAGGCGGCATGGGTTGATCGAGGGAAACGATGAACATCCAGACTTGCCGTCCCTGGGGTTGGTGGTGTATGAGACTTGCGGTCCTGCGGTACGCCCACTCGCTCAGGCCCACCTGGATCCGGCGCCGCCGCGGCGTCGGTAAGCGGCAAGGGCGAGAATAGAATGGGTGGAAGATCGCAAGGCATGGTAGCCGGCGTGGCGGAATCGGCAGACGCGCTAGACTCAAAATCTGGTACCCGTGAGGGTGTAGGGGTTCAAGTCCCTTCGCCGGCACCAATGGCATGCTGCAGCCCACCAGGGTCCCCCAGCGTTTGTCCTGGCCCCCGGGTGGGTGGCCTCCCAGGCAAACGACCGCCCCGGCCCTTGTCATATCCCTGCTGGCTTTGGGACCGGGGCTCCACGCGCACCATCGTCCGGCTCGCCATTCGGTCCAGCGGAGTCTAACTTCCCGTGCGTATGCGACTGCGTTTGTGTTTACGCTCGGTTGTGGCTCTGGCGATAGGTTCGGTCCCCTGTTGGCTCGAGGTGTGGACGTTACCTGTGCACGCCGCTGACCGGAGCGCTGGATTGGACGGGGCGGAGGGAGCGACGTTGACCCCATCGCCCGAGCCGGGTTGGCCGCAATGGCGCGGCCCGCGGCGTGATGCCATTTGCGACGAGACGGGTCTGCTCGACCGGTGGCCGGCAGCAGGACCGCAACGGTTATGGCAGGCGTCCGGATTGGGCCGCGGTTACTCGGCGCCGATCGTTGTCGGGGGCCGGATCTACCTCACGGGCGACCTCGGTGAAGCCCTGCAGATCTTCGCGCTGAACCCTGCGGGCGTGCGTCTGTGGCAAACAACGAACGGACGCGCCTGGAAGAACCCCTACCCCGGCGCGCGTTCGAGTTGCACCTACAGTCAAGGGCGCTTGTACCATGCGAACGCGCACGGGCGAGTGGTCTGCCTCGAGGCTGCCAGCGGAGCGGAGCTCTGGAGCGTGAATGTCCTCGAGCGGTTTGGCGGGGAGAATATCACATGGGGCCTGAGCGAGAATCTGCTCATTGACGGGCCGCGGGTCCTGGTCACGCCGGGAGGAACCCGCGCGCTGATGGCCGCACTGGACAAAGAGACGGGCGCAACCGTTTGGGCGAGCGAACCGCTCCTACTGGGTCCCACCGCCGATCCTCTCCACGAGCGCGTGGCCGATCCGCGCGGCAAGGCCGATAACGCCAGCTACACGTCCCCGATCCTGTTCAGGCTCGGGGGGCGGCGGCACTTGGTGAGTTGCTCGTTGCGGCACGCCTTCGGTGTCGATGCCGACACCGGCAAGCTCCTATGGACCCGCCCGCTACCGACGCGTCATTCGGTGATCGCTGCCACGCCGGTCTTGGTGGGCGACTCCGTTTTCGTGACGGCGCCGGACACGGATGGAGGCAAACTGTTCCGGCTCATTCAGGAAGGGACGGATCTACGGGTCGAGACGCGCTGGGTAACGGACTTGGACACCTGTCACGGCGGGTTGGTGCGAGTCGGACAAACGCTGTACGGATCGTTCTATCGTCGCTCCAAAGGCTGGGTGGGCCTCGACACTCGGACGGGGCACATCCGGCACCAACTCAAAGACCTGGCCATGGGGTCCGTCTTGTACGCCGACGGCCGGCTCTACGGTCTGAGTCAGGAGGGCGAGATGGCGTTGCTCGAGCCCAAGGAAGACGGCCTCGACTACGCCGGTCGATTCCGACTGGTGGCCGAACACAAGAATGATGTCTGGACCCATCCGGTCATTGTGGCGGGCCGACTTTACCTCCGCTACCACGAGAACCTGTTCTGCTACGACGTGCGCCGGCCATGACCGACCACGAACAACTCTTCGGCAGTCTGGAGCGGCTCTACCGCCCCGGAGCGCTATCCCGGCTGCATCGCTGCGAGCCTGGTGGTCGAGCGGGTTCTCTCCGGCCTAACCTTCGAGCGGAGGTGACGGCGATCCGCACCTGGATCGCCGTCACGAAGGCATCGTATCGCCCTGGTATCGCCCGCGAGTCGCGGGGACTGACGGGAGCTTAGAGGCCCTTGTCGATCATGAACTTGAGCAGTTCGGACACGCGGCAGCTATAGCCCCACTCGTTGTCGTACCAGCTCACCAGCTTGAAGAAGCGCTTGTTGAGTTCGATGCCCGAGCCTTGGTCATAGATGGACGAGGCAGCGCAATGGATGAAGTCGCTGCTCACGACCTGGTCCTCCGTGTACTCGAGGATTCCCTTGAGGTAGGTCTCGCTGGCCTTCTTCATGGCCGCACTGATCTCCGTGTAGCTGGTTTCCTTGACCGTGCGCACAGTCAGGTCCACCACCGAAACCGTCGGGGTCGGCACCCGGAACGCCATGCCGGTGAGCTTCCCTTTGACCTCCGGCAGCACCAGGCCCACGGCCTTGGCTGCGCCCGTGGTCGAGGGAATCAGGTTGAGCGCCGCGGTGCGACCGCCCTTCCAGTCCTTCTTGCTGGGGCCGTCGACGGTCTTCTGAGTGGCGGTATAGGAATGGACGGTGGTCATGAGCCCTTCCTCGACGCCGAAGCCTTCCTTGAGCAACACATAGACGATCGGCGCGAGGCAGTTGGTGGTGCAGGAGGCGTTCGAGACGATGTGGTGTTTGGCCGGGTCATACTTGTCCTGGTTCACACCCATGACCAACGTCGGACAATCCCCCTTGGCCGGCGCGGTGATGAGAACCTTCTTGGCGCCAGCGGTGAGGTGGCCTTTGGCCTTGTCGACGTCGGAGAATAGGCCCGTCGCCTCGATCACCACGTCGACGCCCATGGCTTTCCAGGGCAGTTGCGCCGGGTCTTTGGCGCTGACGACCTGCATGGCTTGACCGTTGACCACCAGCACATCGTCTTCCGGCTTGTCCGGAGCTGATTTCCGCGAGTCGACCGTTCCTTGGAAGCGGCCTTGGATCGAGTCGTATTTGAGCAGATAGCCCAGGTTATCCGCCGGGACAATATCGCCGACGGCGACCACCTGGACCTGTTGGCCCACCAGACCTTGTTCGACCATGGCGCGGTAGACCAGGCGGCCGATCCGGCCAAAACCGTTGATTGCAACTTTCACAGGCATAATTGTTCGCTTTCTGTTTTCAGGTTCGACTTATCGTGCGCCGATCAATGAGCGAGCGATGGTAACGGTGCTCCCCCGACCGTCAACGTCGAATTGGGTCGGATTGGCGGAGATGGCGGAGAGGGAGCGAATTGAACACTCCTCCCGGCACGGTGTGCCGAGACAACGGTTTTGAAGACCGCGGGGGCCACCAGGCACCCATCACTCTCCGACTCCAATCTCGCGTCAAGTGCGCGTCCGGGCCGGCAGGATAAGTCAAGCCAACGCCCCCGCGCAAGCCGTCTCGTTCCGTCTGGTCCCGCGTCGTTCCGCGGCGCGTTCGCCTTTGACAAACCTTGCCAAGCCACCCCGAGTTCCGGTAACAGGTGTGCAATATGCTCGACCACTCTGCTTTGCCGTTCGTGCCCAAGAAACCCAAAGGCGCCTGGGCCCTCCGCCTCGCTGGTGTCCCGTTGCTCGCCATCGCCACCGTTGCCCAGGACACCTGGCCCCAATTCCGCGGCCCCGAGGCCCGTGGCATCGGCCACTCCCCACGCTTGCCCCTGGTTTGGGGCCCCGAGACCCACGTCGCCTGGCGCATCTCGATCCCCGGCCGTGGCTGGTCTTCGCCCATCGTCTGGGGATCTCGCGTCTTCCTCACCACGGTCGTCAGCGAGGGCGAAACCGAACCGCCGAAAAAGGGCCTCTACTTCGGCGGGGATCGACCCGAACCCTCGCCGCACCGGCATCGGTGGCAAGTCCTGTGCCTGGATTGGGCAAGCGGCAAGACCTTGTGGACGAAAGAGGTGCATGCCGCTCCACCGTCGACACCTATCCACGTCAAGAATAGCTACGCATCCGAGACGCCCGTCACAGATGGCGAGCGCGTCTATGCGTACTTCGGCCACCTCGGCTTGTATTGCCTCAGTACTGCCGGGGACATCCTCTGGTCGCAGCCGTTCACGCCGCGCAAAATGGCCCATGGCTGGGGCACGTCCGCCTCGCCCGTGCTCGAGGGCGACCGCGTCTACGTGGTGAACGATAACGAGGAGGAGTCCTTCGCTGCGGCCTACGACACGCGCACCGGGCGCGAGGTTTGGCGTGTGCCCCGCGATGAACCCAGCAACTTCGCTACCCCCTTCATTTGGAGCCACGAACAACGTACGGAACTAGTCACCCCAGGCCGCAAGAGGGTCCGCAGCTACGACCTCGAAGGGCGCCTGCTCTGGGAACTCCGCGGCCTCTCGAGCATCACGATCCCAACCCCTTTCGCCGCCGATGGCCTTCTGTACCTGGCGGCCGGCTATGTCGGCGACCGGCTCCAGCCCAACAAACCCGTCTACGCCATCAAACCGGGTGGCACCGGCGACTTAACCTTGCCGGGCGACCAACGCGCCAGCCAGTTCATCGCTTGGCTCGAGCCCAACGCGGCCCCGTACAACCCCTCGACCCTCGTCTACCAGGGTCGGTTCTACGTCCTCTGGGACTTCGGCTTTCTCAGCGCCCGCGACGCGCACACCGGACGCGAGCTATACGACAAACAACGCCTCAAGCCTGATGGGGCTGCCGGGTTCACCGCGTCACCCTGGGCTTACCGTGGCCGCGTCTTCTGCTTGAGCGAGGACGGCGACACTTACGTCTGCACCGCAGGCGACACCTTCCATCTCGAGCGCGTCAACTCCTTGGGCGAGATGTGCATGGCGACTCCAGCCTTGGTCCACGATAGCCTGCTCATCCGCACCCTGTCCCACCTCTACCGCATCGAGTAAGAGGAGGAGCGGTGAACGGGGTTGAGCGTTGCGGGCCCGGCTCGCCAGGCCAAGATCTCCGCTCCGGCTCCCACTGTGGCGCAGCGGAGTGGTGTCAAGTACCTTAATCCCGCCACACTATTTTCCACTGGATGTGAGCACGGGAGGACCGCTGCCGGGTCCGCCACCCGGTGGCGGCGAGAGACAGGGTGTTGAGCATCCTGCGACGGGCCCTGCAAGCCGAGGCCCGGGCCTGTGCGCGTCGAACAGGCAAGCGTCCGGGATCGAACCTGTCTGACTTTCTTTGCAGAAATGAGCCGCCGCATTGGCCAGGTGGTTGACGGCATCACCCGCCCCATTGCCTCCATTGCCTTGCCTCCAGAGTAGCGATGCCCAACTTAATATTCATGACTTATTGAAGTTGACAGCTCCACTCCTCAACGATAACCTCACAGCTCTATGACAAAGACCCGCATCAAGATCAAAGACCGACCCGCTGTGTACCACTGCGTCTCACGCATTGTCGGCGCGCAACACCTCCTGGATGACCTCGGCAAAGAAACCTTGGTCAGGCTCCTCCGGCGCTTGGCCACCTTCTGCGGCCTCGAAGTCATCACCTATTGCATCATGTCCAATCACTTCCATGTCCTGGTCCGCGTTCCGGCCGAGCAGAACCCGACCGACGAGGAGTTGGTCGAGCGCATGAAGGCCCTCTATGGGAAGGCCAAGCCCCGAGAGGCCGGCCTGCTCTATGAGGCCGAGAAGGGGTTGCACGAGCATGGTCGGGTGGACGCGGACATTCGGAAACGGATGCTGGCGCGGATGGGGGATGTGTCGGAGTTCATGAAGGAGTTCAAGCAGCGGTTCAGCAAGTGGTACAACATACGGCATCAGCGGTTTGGGACGTTGTGGGCGGAACGGTTCCGGAGCGTGTTGGTCGAGGATCAGCCGGGGGTGC
>VHCO01000164.1 GCA_016871715.1 Verrucomicrobiota bacterium | reverse complement strand
AGGCCTTCTCGCTCTCGCAGGTGGGCACGGTGCCGCTTGAGGCAGTGGTCTTACGGTTCTACCAATACCCGTGGCTCTTCACCGTTCCTCCCTTCGACGGAGAAGACATCCAGGTCTTTGTCGAGGGCGTTCGTCAAGACGTCCACCTGTGGCGGTATCATGAGTCCGGCTGGATCGATCGGGCGATCGATGTGTCGCCCTTTGCCGGGCAGGAGGTCGAGCTCAAGTTCACCTTCCCTCGAGGTGAAGGGTATACGTTCGACATTTACGGTTTTGGCCCGGTGCCTGAACCGGCCACGTGGGTTTTGCTGGTCTTGGGTGGCCTGGCGCTTTACTGGGCGCGGCGACGCAGATGAATGCGAGTGGAGGTATCAGCCGTCGGTCCGTACCGCCGGCTCATGCAAACGATCAAGAGCATCTTCGCCAAGTGCCCGTCCGCGGTTTGCGGTGGTGGCGTTTGCCTTGGTGCTGGGCCTCAAGAACGGCTGGGCTTCGGCCGATACCAGTTCCAAACCGTGGGCCGGGCCTGGTCGATCGTTTGGATGAAGACGTCGTGCTCGGGCTTTTCAACAACTATCCTCCACCCGATGTCGGACCCGATAGAAGCGCATAGGGCGCTCCGGCAGGGGAATGGCCCATTGGTGGGTCTTCGCGTCGGGGAGCCCACTCACGACCGGGGTCCACTCCGCGCTGGTGGGCGATTCGGCGCTCTCGATCGAATAGACCGCGTTAGTGCCAATGCCGCTCCAAGACAACTCGAGCGTGCTATCATCGATCCGCGCACGTCGACCACTTCATCCCCGGGTCAGCGCAATGGCGCGAGCATCCGACCGGGGCGGGATCCTACACGATTTCCCTACGTCGGTCGGGATCGTAGACTGGGCCTACAGCCAGACCTTCGAGAACCGAGGTCTGACTTGGGTGCGGCAACGTTTGTGGATCGGCAGCGCTTTGGTGGCGCGGCCTACCGGGCAGCCAACTGGCTTCCCATCGGCTGGACGCGGGGTAATGCTAAGGCGCATAGAGAGTTCAGGTATCACGGTCAACCCAAGGAGGTGTATGCCTATGCCATCGAACCACGCCTGCAGCAATTACTTTTCGCCGATCCGAACCAACCCCTGTTGACGCGGCCCTTTCTCCTGGCCCAGTGCCCGCCGGACAACCCTCAACCTCCTCTTTCGCCAACAACTAAACCCCTCCCGTCACGTTCTCCCTCCTCTCCTCCAGCAAAGTGAGATGCGCCCCTCGGGGTGGGAGCTCCCACCTGTGGAGTTGACTGCTGTTGGCTGTCGTGGAGAATAATCGTGCGTGCTGCTGATGTTCTCCATCACCAAAACTTGGTTTGACTGGGGGCCGGTCGTGGGGCCGTTTTTCAGGATCCCAGAGTTGCGGTCACCGAGGTGACCGAGGCTCTGGGTGCCGCCTTCGCCCGCGCATGAATCTCCTGCAACTCAGCCTCCGTAGGCCCTTGACGGTTCTCGTCCTGGTCCTGGCGGTGGCGCTCGGCGCAGGGATTGCGCTCCAGCGCATGACCCGCGACGTGTTTCCGCCGCTGGGGATTCCTACTATCTACGTCGCGCAGCCGTATGGCGGCATGGATCCGGCGCAGATGGAGGGCTACCTCACTTACCGCTACGAGTATCACTTCCTCTACATCACGGGCATCGAGCATGTGGAGAGCAAGTCCATCCAGGGCGCTTCGATCATGAAGTTGCAGTTCCATCCGGGGACGGACATCTCGCAGGCGATGTCCGAGACGGTCGCGCAGGTGAACCGCTCGCGCGCCTTCATGCCGCCCGGGACAGTTGCGCCGTTCATCATGCGCTTCGACGCGGGCAGCGTCGCGGTAGGTTACCTGGTCTTCTCGACCGAGGACCCGGACATCACGCTCAGCCAGATGCAGGACCAGGCGCTCAACCGCGTCCGGCCTGCCTTCGCCACGCTGCCGGGTGTCTCCGCCCCGCCGCCCTTCGGCGGCAGCTCGCGCGGCGTCATCGTGGACGTGAATCCGGACCGGATGCGCGCCTACGGCCTGTCGCCGGACGACATCGTGCAAGCGCTGGCCAAGGGCAACGTGGTCAGCCCCTCGGGCAACATGAACCTCGGCGACAAGTATCCCATCGTGCCGATGAACGCCATCGTTTCGCACGTGAAGGAGCTCGAGGCCGTGCCGCTCAAGCGCGCCGCCGCCGGCACGGTTTTCGTGCGCGACGTGGCCACCGTTTCCGACGGCGCAGACGTCGTCACCTCGTACGCGCTGGCCAACGGCCGGCGCACGGTCTACCTACCCGTGACCAAGCGGGGCGACGCCTCGACGCTCGAGGTGGTGGCTTTGGTGAAGAAGAACATCCCCGAGTTTCAGAAACTGCTGCCGGAGGGGCTCAAGGTGAGCTACGAATTCGACCAGTCGCCGGTAGTGCGCCGTTCGATTCGTGACCTGCTCAAGGAAGGGGGATTGGGAGCGATGCTCACCGGGCTCATGGTGCTGCTGTTTTTGCGCGACTGGCGCAGCGCGTTCATTGTGGTCATCAACATCCCGCTTGCGCTGCTGGCGGCGGCGTTTGCGCTCTGGGTCAGCGGGCAGAACATCCACCTCATGACGCTCGGCGGGATGGCGCTGGCCGTGGGCATCCTCGTGGATGAAGCCACGGTGACGGTCGAGAACATCCATGCGCACCTCGCCCGCGGCGAGTCGCTCGCCCGTGCGGCGCTCGAGGGCACGCGCGAGACGGCCCTGCCGCGGTTGCTGGCGATGCTCTGCATCCTCGCCGTCTTCGTTCCGGCCTTCTTCATGGAAGGCGCGGCCAAAGCGCTATTCGTCCCGCTGGCGCTGGCGGTCGGCTTCGCGATGGTCGCGTCGTTCGTGCTGTCTTCGACGCTGGTGCCCATCCTGAGCGTGTGGTTCCTGCGCGGATCAGAGAGTGGAATGCACTCGCCCCGCGGGTTGCGGCGTGCGCCCTTGCGGAGCGCACTGGGGCCGTCAGGCACTCCCAGCATCGGCGAGGGGCCGGCGACTGCAGCGGAGGCGGTCGCGTTCGCCATTCACGACCCGAGTTTCATCGCCAAGCTGCAGTCCGCCTACGCGGCCGCGCTGCGGCCAGCGGTCGCGGCACGCTGGCCGCTGGTGGCGGTTTATCTCATGGCGGCCGGCGTGGGGCTGTGGTTCATCGGGGTGCGGCTCGGCACGGAGATTTTCCCCAAGACCGACACCGGCCAGTTCGCGCTGCGTTTCCGCGCGCCCAGCGGCACGCGGGTGGGTCTGACCGAGCACATGGCGCAGCAGATTCTCGCCACCATCGCGCGCGAGGCCGGCGGCGAGGACCGGGTGGCGATGACCATTGGCTTGGTGGGCGTCCACAACTCGAGCTACCCGGTCAATCTGGTCCATCTCTGGAACGGGGGACCTGAGGAAGGGTGGCTGGCTGTGCAGCTCAAGCGCGAGGCCGGCTGGCGCGTCGAGGATTTCAAGGAACACCTGCGCGGCGTGCTCGTGCGGGAGCTGCCCGACGTTCGCCTCTCGTTCGAGCCGCAGGACATCGTCACGCGCGTGATGAGCTTCGGCTCGCCCACGCCCATCGAGGTGGCCGTGAGCGGCGCCGACCTCAACGTCAGCAAGGGCCACGCGGAGAAGATCCTGGCGCGGCTGCGGGAGATCCCCTTCCTGCGCGACGTGCAGATTGCGCAGACGCTGGACTTCCCGACGGTGGGCGTAGACATCCACCGCGAGCGCGCCGGGGTGCTCGGGGTGAAGGTCGAGGACGTGACGCGCTCGCTCGTAGCCGCCACCACTTCGAGCCGCTTCACGGTGGCCAACTACTGGGCCGATCCCAAGAGCGGCATCAGCTACAACCTGCAGGTGCAGATTCCGGAGACGAAGACGCAGACGATCGAAGATCTCAAGAATGTCCCGGTCACCGCCGAGGGCGGGCAGACGGTGCTGCTGCGCAACGTGGCCAACGTCACCCCCGGCACCGCGGTGGGCACTTACGAGCGGTACAACATGGATCGCGTGGTCAGTGTCACCGCCAACATCCACGGTGCCGACCTCGGGGCTGCCACGCGTGGGGTCAACCAGGCGCTTGCCGATGTCGGCCCGCCGCCCGACGCGAAGACGAAGGTCTCCGTGCGCGGCCAGGTCATACCCTACAACCAGCTCATCGGCGGCTTCCGCATCGGCCTCCTCCTTGCGGTCGTGGCGATCTTCCTAATGCTCCTGGCGAACTTCCAGTCCGTGCGCCTCGCGCTCGCGGTCCTTTCGACCGTGCCGGCCGTGCTGGTGGGCGTGGTGCTCGCGCTGGAGCTCACCGGCACGACCTTGAATATCCAGTCCGCCATGGGCGCCATCATGGCCGTGGGGGTGGCCGTGGCGAACGCCATTCTGCTCGTGACCTTCGCCGAGAAAGCGCGGAGTGCGGACGCCTCACCGGCGCGGGGCGACCCCGCCGCTGCCGCTGTGGAAGGCGCGTGCAGCCGGTTGCGGCCGATTCTGATGACCAGTTGCGCGATGATCGCCGGCATGATGCCCCTGGCGCTAGGGTTGGGCGAAGGCGGCGACCAGACGGCGCCGTTGGGGCGCGCTGTGGTGGGCGGTTCGGCGATGGCGACGGTGGCGACGTTGTTCGTGCTGCCGAGCGGGTTTGCGATTCTGGCGAGTCGGCGAGTGCGCTCGGTCTCGCTGGATCCGGAGGATCCGGAGAGCAGTTACTTCGACGGAAGACCTGGCCATCTGAAGGAGACCACCGCGTCATGAGAACCGTAACCAACCTCGTACCGCGTCGCCCCCATCTGGCTTGCGGCGTTCGGCGCTCGGCCTTGGGCTGTCTCGGCATCGCCTTGGTCCTGCTTGCCAGCCTCGCCTTCGCCGCGGGCGCACCCGGACCCGTCGAGGTCCGCGTCGCGCGTCCTTGGCGGGGCGAGATTCACCGCTTTGTCACGCTGCCTGGGACGATCAAGGCCAACCAGCAGGCCACGCTGTACGCCAAGGTGCCCGGTTACCTGAAGGCGCTGCGGGTGGACAAAGGGGAGACGGTCAAAGCCGGCCAAGTGCTGGGCGAGATCGAGGTGCCGGAGTTGCAGGCCGACCTCGCGAAGGGCCGAGCCGAATGGGCGCGCGCCGAGGCGGAGGCCAAGGTCGCCGCACTCGAAGCCAGCCGCCTCACCAAGGCGCGCGAGCAAGCGCCCGATTTGGTGGTGCCCCAGGCCGTGGACAACGCGGAGGCGCGACTGGCGGTCGCCCGCGCCTGCGTGGGGACGGCCCAGGCCGAGGTCGAGCGCGCCGAGCTATTGCTGGGGTACAGCCGGATCGCGGCGCCGTTCCACGGCGTGGTCACGGCGCGCTTTGTGGACCCGGGCGCGTTCATCCCGGCGGCCACCGCCGGCAGCGCGGCACAGACCGCCGCCATCTTGACCGTGATGGACTTCGACGTGGTGCGGGCACAAGTCGCCTTGCCCGAGGCGGAGGCTGCCTTGGCCAATGTTGGTCAGCCGATCAAGCTCTCCGTCGACGGGCTGCCGGGCAAGACCTTCACCGGCCAACTCAGCCGCATCAGCTACGCTCTGGACGAGGCGACGCGCACGATGCTCGTCGAGGCCGACTTGGCGAACCCGGGGCGTTTGTTGCGTCCAGGCATGTACGCCAGCGTGAAGGTGGGGGTGGAGAAACACGCCGACGCGCTGCTGGTCCCGGCGGCTGCGCTCGTGCTGGAAAAGGCCAACGCGTTCGTCTTTGTGGCAGCGGGCGGCCAGGCGAAGAAGACGGCCGTCAAGCAGGGCTTCAACGATGGAGTCAACGCGGAGATCCTCAGCGGCCTCACGGGGCAGGAGGAAGTGGTCCTGGTGGGAAAGACCATGTTGGCGGACGGGCAGGCGATCAAGGTGACGGAGGAGAGATGAGAAATCACCAAGCCGAAACCGGCAAGCCGAAGGCAATCCGCGCTCCGAAGGCCAAGGGTTCCGCCGGTTCGACACTCGGCCCTGGGCTCCTGCCCTGGCGCTTTATGGCCGGCGGCATCTGTGGCCGACGCGACTCCCCTTGCCTCTTGGAGTTCGGGCTTCGTCCGGTTTATCGGCTTGGTGTAACGCGGATCCTCGCCCTGGCGATCGTCCTGGCCGTGCCTGCGTTCGCGGAAGACCTGGACCCGCCGCTGCCCATGGACCTGCCCACCGCGCTCCGATTGGCGGGCGCCCAGAACCTCGAGGTGCAGCGCGCCCGTGAAAGCCTGGCCGAAGCTCAGGCCGCACACCTCGGCGCGCTCGCTCAGTTCTTCCCGTGGATCGCCCCAGGCATCGGCTACCGGCGCCACGACAACCTCGTCCAGGATACTTCCGGCAATATCCTCTCAGTCCATAAGGACTCCTATGCGCCGGGCGGCACGCTGGCTACGCAAGTCGAGCTGGGCGATGCCATCTACAAGACGCGCGCCGCGAGGCAACGGGTCCAAGCCGCCGGGCACGGTTTGGAGTCGCAGCGGCAGGCCGCCACGCTGGCCGCGGCGCTCGGCTACTTGGACCTCGCCCAGACCGCCGCTGCGGTCGGCGTCGCCCGCGAAGCGGTGCGGATTTCGGCGGATTACGAGGCGCAGCTTGACCGCGCGGTCGAGGCCGGCCTTGCGTTCCGAGGCGACCGGGTTCGCGTTCAAGTCCAGACCGAGCGCAACCGGCTCGCGCTGCGGACCGCGGAGGAGCAGCAACGGTTGGCTGCCGCCCGTCTGGCGGAGGTGCTCGACCTGGATCCGGCCAGGGACCTCGCCCCTCAGGAGACGGAACTGGTCCCCCTTGCGCTCGTCGATACCAACGCGGCGCTCGGTGTCCTGATCCAGCAGACGCTCGCGGCGCGGCCGGAGGTCCTGCAAAGCCTGGCACTCGCCGCCTCGGCGCGCGAGGCGCGAAAGGGGGCGGTGTATGGCCCGTTGATTCCCACCGTTGGCGCGTCCGCGTTCTTCGGTGGGCTGGGTGGCGGGCCTGCTGGCGTGCCCGACCGCTTCGGGGAGCAGCAGGACTATTCGGTGGGCCTGAGCTGGCGCATCGGGCCGGGCGGGTTGTTCGATGCGGGGAGGAGGCGCGCCGCCGAAGCGCGCTGGAAGCTCGCTGCAATCGACGCCGAACGGGTACGCGACGCGGTGAGGCGGCAGGTCGTCGAGGCCTTCACCCGCTGGCAATCTCAGGCGGACCAACTCGTCACCGCTCGTCGCGCCCTCGTCGCTGCCGGCGAGGGACTCCGGCTCGCGCGCGAGCGGAAGGAATTCGCCGTTGGCATGGTGCTCGAGAACATCCAGGCCGAGCAGGATCTCACCCGGGCGCGTCTGGACTACCTCGAGGCTGTGGCCGAGTTCGACAAGGCGCAGTACGCGTTGCTCGGCGCCACCGGACGGCTCTGACGGACCTGCCGCGGTGGGGGGGGGGGTACAGGCATCGGGTCCCGGACTGGTATAGGCCTTGCGCTGGGTTCCGTAAGAGGTGCCCGTGCGCCGCGCGTCGAGGGTCTCACGGAGCTTGCCCTCGCAATCCGGTCCGGTAGCTCCGGCGTGCAAGTCCGCGCCGTGCTCGGCCCGGGTGGCCGTTCGTTCACTGCCCGCCGCGGCCCGAACTTGAACCAGCGACCCGCCCCATGCGACTTGTCGCGAGAAGCGACAAAGGTCGTCGACAAAGGCGAGCGACAAAGGCGGACGACAAAGGCGGACGACAAAGGTGGGCGACAAAGGTGGGCGACAAAGATGGGCGACAGAGGTGGACAACAAAGATGAGCGACAAAGGGAACGTGGCGAAGGGGAGGCTAGCAGGGGGACAATGAGGGTCGTAGGTCCGAGAGTCGGTGCCGACAGATACTCCGCCCGGTAGATCCGCCCGTGAGCAGCCAGTGACCTAGGATCGCGGATGACCCGGGTTCCGTCGGTGAGCGTGAGCGTGGCCGCCCGATCTTGCCGGGTATCCTCACTTGTCAGTCACCAAGATGGGCCGCACCAGGAGTCGGCGGTAGGGCGCGCAGTCCTCTGCGCGCCGCCGCTGATTTGGAGCCCGGTCGCATTCACGCTCGCCTTGTTGAAGAAGGATTGGCTCTCGGCTAGGAATGCCGAGCCCGTTGTGTTGGTGGCCAGAAACGGCTTGGGCGAACCGGCGCTGGGCAACTGGAAATTCGTCGCATCCAGCAGCGCAGCACACCTCAGCCGGTCATCGCGGCGACACATCTCCGCACTCATGGCGCCGTAGGAAACGCCGTTGATCGCCACGCGATCCCGATCGGTCGTCCCCCAAAAAAAGCCTTTTTTGGGCGTCGAGCTGAGCCAGTTCGCTAAGCAGAAACTCGAGGTCTTTGAACCGGCCAGCATTGTCGCCGGCCCAGTTGCCTCTGAGGTAGCGTCCATCCGGGAACTGGGAAACCCGTCAGTCGGGATGGTCGGGTGCCACCACCACGTACCCGTGGCTGGCCAGGTCCTCGGCCATCTAAGACCCGATGAATCGCAGGGCTACCAGAACGGCCATCAGCAAGATGCCACAGGGAATGCGGGCGGAGGTAGCGGGAACAACCAAGGCTCGGCAGGCTCGGCGCTAAGGCGCCCTGACCTGCTGGAGCTGGAAGATCTTCATCGTGTCGGCCAATGAAACCGGCACGGTCATTTGGCGCATCCCGTTGACCTCGAAGACGGGCTCGGTCAGCTTCTCCCAGGTGCCAGCGACCTTCAGAGCTCCCCAGACCTCGAATTGCTCCGACGTCGTCGGCCAGGTCAGTAGTACGGCATTCTCGATCGCCAGCGTGGGCAGGTAGGCATACTCGAGGTTGTCCAAGACCAATTCCACCGGCGGCTGTTGGCCATCGGTGACGTGCCAGATGCCGACCCAGGGTACGAAGCCCCCACCGGTGTAGGCCCTGCCCGGTTCGGGCACACGACTGCGGATTCCGTGCGGCCCTGGGCTCGGCACGACGGCGTCCACTTGCGGGGTATCGAGGTAACGCCGGTGATGCAGCACGGCGCCTGTCCCTCGGTCCAAGACCGTGGTCGTGATCAGCAGACTGCTGCCTCGCTCGCCCGTCGGGGTCAGCCGGAGAGCCAATGTCACCGGGCCTTCGATTGTCGGCATGGTCTCCCAGAAGGGAAATGAGAAGCTGTTGGGCCCTTGGTGAGCCTTCATCAGTCCAAGCTCATCCGGGTTGGCCATGAGGACGTAAGCTTCCCCTGGATTCCAATTCGAGCTCCAGCCGAGAAACGCAAAAACGTCGGCTTGGCTAACACTGATCAGGTCCACGCGCACTTCCAGGGTCTGGCCCAGGACAAGACGCAACTCGTTTGTCCAGCCCATATTAGCATAAGTATTCCCGGCAGCGTTGGGGTTCGTCGGCTGCTTGAACTGGGCGCCAATCTTGAGTTGACCGTCTGCCGCCGCGAAGGTGACGGGCGGGCTACTACCGGCTACCCACTCCCACGTCGCCGTGCTGAAATCCGAGACCACTTCGCCTTTCACTGGGCCACTGAGCGCGAGTGCTCCGAGGACAAGAGGTGCGACGAGCCGCACGAGCGCCGCGTCGGAGGATATATCCAGTCTCGAGTGGATCGAGTGACGATGAGCATTCGTTTTCATGGTCAGTATGGTTTGATCGAGGTTTCGTTCGTGGTTTTCCGGGTGTGGGCCTTCGTACCGAGCGGGTTGGCCAGCCATCGGAGCACGTGTCTCGCCGGCCGCCTCCGCCCGCCTGCCCGCGCCAATGCGGGTCGAACGAACGCCTTCACACTCCTTTACTACGAAAGTGCGGGGGAAAAGGTGCGAGCAATCGGCAGGCTCACAGCCCGGTGCTCCAGGCGTCCGGGCTCGGGCGTTTGAAAAGCTGGTTCAGTCATGCCGAGGAGATGTTGTTCATCACGTTCACTGTGGTTGGCGAGCTTGCCTGTGGCCAAACGGCCAGTGCCCGCCGGGATTGGGAACGGCTTTGGCGTCCGTATCCCGTCTTGCCCTGGACGAAAGAAGTGGCTTGGCATTCCTGTGCTTCGGCGGAGCTTCAGCGGGTCTTCGGCTCTTTCTCCATCTGCTCGATCTCTGCAAACGAAGGCGCGCGCCAAAGGTCCACTTGGCCGAACCAACTGATGGCCACGAGCGAGTTGCCATCCGGCGAGAAACGGGCGACGTAGGTGGCCGCGCCACGACTCCCCAGTTTCAGCAACCGCGTGCGGGTACGCATGTCCCAGAGTCCCAGCACTTCGTCGGTGCTTCCGGTCCCGGTAACCAAGCGTGTGCCGTCGGCGGAGAACCCCAACGAAGAAACCCTGTTCATGTGGGCCCGGATCGTATCCCATAGGTGCCAGGAACCGACTTCCCAAAACTTGACCAACCCGTCCCGACCGCCCGTGGCCAGGAGTCTGCCGTCGGGCGAGAAAGCCGCCGTATCCGACACCGACGAGTGCGCGGCCAGCGTGACCACGTGCCGGCCGGAAACGAAGTCCCATACCTCGACAGTCCCGTCCCAGTGGGTGACGGCCTGCAGCCGGCCATCGGGCGACTCATCGTCCCACGTTGCCCGCTGGAAGTCCGTGGGACCGACGGGTACTTTGCGCCAGGACGGCACCTGCCAACGCTGCACCCTGGGCTTCAGCAAACCCAACTTCGTGGCGACTGAGAAGAGGTCCTTCGCAGGTGTCCTGAAAATCAGAAGGTAGATCGGCAAGACATCGGCATGCGTGAGGAAGTCGGCATGCGTGAAGAAATTCGTGGCGAGTCGCCGAGCCTGGCAATCCCAGATCTTGATCGCGCCAGCCCAGTCTCCGACAACCAGCCATCGTCCGTCGGGTGAGAGGGCCATGCTCAGGTTGTTCGTGCCCAGGGCCGGGAAGGATTCCGCTTTCTTGCCGGCGACCACATTCCAAGCAGTCACCGGGTCATCCTTCGAAGCCGTGATGAGATACCGGCCATCGCGAGTGAAAGCCCCGCCCCAGGGGCCAGCCGTGGTCGGCAGGACTAAATGACCGCGCTCCCGGGGCGGCGCCAGCGGATCCCAGACGCGGATGGCGCTGTCTTGACCCGCGCTGATGAGCGTCGTTCCATCGGGGGAGAGAGCGAGGCAGTGAACTGGCCCCTGGTGCCCCTGAAGCCGATGGATCTCGGTCTTCTCCCCTACGTTCCAAGTCCGGATCGTTTGGTCCTCGCTGGCGGAAATGAGCCGCTCGCTGCCGGGCATAAAGACCAGGTCCAATATGGGCCGTCGCTGTCCCTCGAGTTTGCCCGCCGGCGCAAGCGTCGTCGTATCCCAAAGCCAGATGCCGAAGTCAGAAGACTGGTGACTCGCCGCCAGCAATCGGCCATCGGGTGAGAGAGCCAGGGCCAAGACACCAATGGTTTCTGCCGGGGGCGGGATCGTTTGCTCGCTGCCCGTGCGCCAGTCCAGGAGCCGGATCCAACCTGTCGCCTCCCCAACGGCGATGCGATTGCCGTCTGGCGCGAAGCGAACGATCGCCGAGCCATGCTGCATCCTCGCCGCCTGGAACTCACGGAGGAGTCTGCCGGAATCGACCTCCCACACGTTGACAGTGGCGTTCGTGACACCGAAGGTCGGGTCGGCATTGAACGTCGCCAGCAGCTTTCCGTCGGGCGAGAAGGCCAACCCGGTCGCTTCGGCCGGCTGGAGGAGCGTGGCGACGACCTGGCGGGCATCAACATCCCACAGGGTCACCGTGGCGGCCCCGTTGGGTTCACCTTGCCCGCCCCAGGCCAAGCGGTTCCCGGTGGGAGAGAAGGCCAGCGATCGAAACCAGCAGCGGGCGGTGATGCCGCCCACCTTCTGCTGGCTCGCTAGGTTCCACAGGTCGATTTGCCCCGGCTCGAGGCGAACCGCCAGCAGCTTGCCGTCCGGCGACAGCGCCAGCGCGTCCAGCAAGTTTGTGTACTCGCAAAGGGAGAACCGTTCGTCGCTTTGACACTGAGCCCAGAGATAGCGCCATTCCCAGCCGCGCAAATCGTTTGCGGATTGCGGATTGCGGATTGCAGATTCTCGGCCAGGCCGGTAGCGATCGAGTAATTCCTTCGCGCGCCGCAGATCGTTATCTTCGAGCGCCCGCTGGGCCTCTCTGATTTCGGCCGCATAGGCGTAGCGCAAGGCCAGCTCTTCGCCCGCTTTGGCCCGGCGCCACTGCCAGAAAACGCCGGTGAAGCCGACCGCCAGACTGAGCAGGGCCACACCCGTGGCCAACGCCAGGCGCGGATTGCGCCGGCACCAACGCCCGGCCTTGCCGGTCGGGCCAATCGGTCGAGCCAACACCGGCCGGCCATTCAAGTATCTCCCCAGTTCCTCGGCCAGCGCACGCGCGGTGGAGTAGCGCTTGGCCGGCTCTTTCTCCAGGCACTTGAGACAGACCGTCTCCAAATCGCGGGGGAGGCTCGGATTGAGCAAGCGCGGCGTGATGGGCTCGGTGGTGGCCACTTGCCGCAGCACCTCCGTCAGCGTCGCGGCCTGGAAAGGGGGGCGCCCGGTCAGCAAGTGATAGAGCAAGGCGCCAAGGGAGTACACGTCGCTCGCCGGCCCAGCGTCCTGGTGCCGGCCTTGCGCTTGTTCGGGCGCCATGAAACTGGGCGAGCCCAGGACTTGGCCGGTCACGGTCAGCTCGGAGCTGGAAGCAGCGAGCCGCGAGTCGACCTCAGGATGCCCTGTTCCCTGCTCCACGCTCTCTGCCGCCACCAGCCGTTTCGCCAGCCCGAAGTCCGTGATCCGGGGTTGATTGGACTGGTCGATCAGCACGTTCGACGGCTTGAGATCGCGATGCAGGATGCCCCGTTGATGCGCATACGCGATGGCCTCAGCGATGGTCTTGGCGTAGCCGGCGGCTTGCCAGGGCGGGAGCGGGCCTTCGCGCAACAGTTCCGCCAGGTTGCGGCCTGCCACATAGTCCATCGAGAAGAACGGCAGGCCCTCGTGCTCACCGACCTCGTGGATGGCGACGATGTTCGGATGCTGGAGACCGGCGGCAGTTTGAGCCTCGACCTGGAACCGCTGGATCGCCGCGGGCGAGGCCAGCGGCCCCCCCACGATCATCTTCAGCGCGACGATGCGGTTCAGACCCTTCTGTCGCGCTCGGTAAACGACCCCCATCCCGCCCCGCGCGATTTCCTCGAGCAATTCATAGTCGCCGAAGGAGCGGGAGAGGGCGGAGGGGCCAGGGGCGAGGGGCGGAGGGCGAGATCGATCCCGGAGGCCGGAGGCTGGATGCTGGATACCAGGTGCCGCCGGGGGCTCGAGCTCGACGCCGCCATCGGCGACGCAGCGGAGCGCGCACACAGGGCAGAGCGCCTCGGAAGTGCCTTCGGGAAGCGGCTGGCCGCAGTCAGAGCAGGTTCGGACGAGCGGCATACACAGCGATCGTTCGGTCTCTACTCTCTAATACGCAATGGCGGGGTTCGGGGTTCAGAGGTTCAGGGTTCAGAGGTTCACAGCTCAACCACCAATCACCGCGATCAAGTGCCGGGCTTCTTCGTTCAGCTCGGTCGGGTCGGCCACTGTGTGCACCACTTCTTCCCGAACGAGTTGACGGTAACGGGCGCGCAGTCGATGCGCGGCCGATTTCAGCGCGCTCCCCGTTAGGTCCAGCTCCCTCGCGGCCTGCTCGAACGTGCAGGAGCTCCTCTCAGCCAGGGGAAAAGCTCTCAACCGTTCAAAGAGCTCCGACTTGCCCGCGGCGACGTACTCTTCCCGGAGGCGCGCCTGGGCACGTTCCAGCAACGTCCTTGCCCATTCCCGCTCGTAGAGCTTTTCCGGAGTCAACTCATGCTGCGGCTCCAAACGAAAACGCTCCTCGGCTCGGCTGTCGTCCAGGGAGACGGTGCGCTGGCTGCCACCGCGCTTGGCCGCGGCATCGTGCCGGTGTCGGTCCACCAGGAAGTGGCGGAGGGCGGCGAGGAGAAAGGAACGGAACTTGCCTCTCTCTGGCGTTGCGCCGCGCGGGAAATCTCTGGCTAGGAGGTGCGCGAAGAAGTCCTGGGTCAGATCCTGGGCGTCTGCTGGACTGTGCCCCTGGCGCCGCACGTAGGCGTAGAGCGGATACCAGTAGGTGCGACATAGCTGCTCGAGGGCGGCGGCCGCTTGCGGAGCGTGCGCTTCCTCGGCCGCTAACACCACGCTCCAATGCGTGGTGGCGAACGCTGCAGCTCCGGCCCCGACATCCGCCCGCCCATGGTCATCAGAGGCCATGATCGGACTCTAGCGCACGGGCCGCCTATTGCACGCACGAAATCAGTAGCCGCTGGCGGGTGGATGCGCCTGGGGACCATGGACCTGTATCGCCGGTTTTCCAGCCGGCGACCGTCCAGAGGACTTGCCCGACAACCGAGCCGGCAGAAACTACAGGGGTGCGGCCTTTTGGCGCCGTTCCTTGAGCTCTTTCGAGGTCGTCAGGATCATGCCGCGGTCGCGGATGAACTGGCGGACCTTGGGATCGGTTCGGGCGCGGAGGTCGGCGTGGCATGTGGCGTACTCGAGGAGGTACGTCCCCTTGGGGACCAACTCCCGGCAAAGCCCGCCTCCCGGTAGGCAAACCATCAGACGGAGCGAGGTCATGAGCCCACGAGTCGTCGCCTCAGGAGTCCAAATGCCACACCGGAAAAGGATCGCCAACGCCGCACCCGGTTGCTCCCCCTGTCCCTCTGCCCGTGCGCCCGCCGGCGCGGTCGGGACACCGAGCCTTACCGACCTTCGGGGTAACCGCCCGCTGCCCCCAAACGAAACGACTCGCACGAGCCAAGAAACCGCTTGAGCGCGATTTCAACCCCGGCCAGGGTTCCGCTATGAACAGCACTCGTGGAGCCCTGGTCCAACCCATCCCGAGGCGTAATTTCCTCAAAGCGGCGGCTAGCGCCCTGGCGGCAGGCGCGATGTCGCGCCCGCTCGCGGCGCGTGCGACCGTCCGGCTCGAGCCGCTGCCGCCGGGCATCAAGCTCTCCCTCCAGATCTCCGGAGCAGCCACGGACGAAGACCTGCAATTCACCCAGCAACTTGGCGTCGAGTACGTCAGCCTTCCGAGCGGGGGCGACTAGGCCACGATCGAGAACTTCGTGCGCCTTAAGGCGCGCGTCGAGGCCGCCGGCCTCCAGGTTTGGAACATCGGCAACAGCAATGTCCATAACATGCCCGAGGTGACCCTCAACCTCCCAGGACGCGACCAGAAGATCGCCGAGTACAAGCAGTACCTCCGCAACCTGGCCCAGGCCGGGATCCGGTACACGACCATGCGCACGCTACACGAGGTGGACTTCCGCGGCGTGGCGATCGCCGACCACGTGCCGGGCATGGTCGGCGGTCCGCGGGTGGGCTGGGCCTACAGCATCGGCTACATGAAGGCGCTGCGAGCCGCCGTCCGTGTGACCGGGAGTTGAGCCTCGGCGGGCCACGCCTCGTCACAAAGGGTCATGTGTTCGGCGCCGCTGATTTGGAGCCAGGTCGCATTCACGCCCATCATTGGAGTGCCACAGCAAACCGGGGCGGAGGTAACGCGAAGAAGTCCGAAAACCGGAGACAGCCCAAGACGGAACCGAGGACTGCCCTTCCGACGGAACCGTCGCTTCCCCGCGAAGGCGATCCCGGCACAGAGGTGGACCGCCTCGGGCAGCTTGACTCGTCGGAAGTAAGACACCATCTTACCGGCCATGACAACGACGGTCTCCAGCAAAGGCCAGATCGTGCTCCCGGTCGAAATCCGCCGGCAGGACGATATCCGACCGGGGGAGCATTTTGACGTCGAGCGGATCGATCAAGGGGAGTACCGCCTGAAGCGCCGGCCACGTCGGCGGAACCAGGGCCTCGTACGGCTCCTGCTCGACTGCCCAGTCAAGGGTTGGTTCCGCACAACCGCACGCACGGAGACGACCAATAACATCTCGGTGCCAAAACTCGGATGATCTACCTGGTGGATGCCAACATTCTGAGCGAGCTGGCCATGCCGGTGCTAGATGCCATGATCGCCGCCAGCGCCTTGGCGCATGATCTGACCGTCGCTACGCGCAACGTCTCCGATTTCGAAAAGGCGGGGGTGAGGGTGCTCGATCCCTTCGCCTGAGGTCGGCGTGACCATCGGCGAAGCTCACCGTGCCGGCCTTGCCCTCGATCCCGCAGGCGGTCGGTCGTCGGGCGCCTCGAGTGGCGCTGGGGGGGGCCGGTGCACGAAGCGTTTGAAGGGTTACCCCGAAAGTCGGCGCGGTCTCCGCACCGCCCCGGCGGCGGCCTGAGGACAGGCCGCCCTACCTTTGTCGTTCACCTTTGTCGCTCGCCTTTGTCGCCCACCTTTGTCGTTCAGCTTTGTCGCCCGCCTTTGTCGTTCAACTCGGCGGGCCCTTCTGGCTCGTTCAAAGGCGCACTCCGAAGTCTTCGTGAGGCTTCCTCTCAAGAAGCGTGACATCAGCCGGAGTTTGGTGAAAGCGTATGAACCGCCGATCCGGCCAATGGCTTTCCCGGAATTCCGTGAGGCCACTTTTTTCTAGCGCTCGACGCCCGGAGAAGCGTTCAATGCCGCGCAAATACCGTCAGCCCCAACCACAACCATGAAAGTCCCGCGACGCGAATTCTTGAAACACACGGCTAGCCTGGCCGCCATCTCGAGCCTGCCCGCCGGCGTTGGCACCAGCGCCGCAGGCGCCGCTGCCGCCGCAACCCAGGCCTATCCCTACCTCGGACGCACCGAAGACTACAGCGAGTTCGAGATCATCGAGCCGGGCTTGACCATCACGAAGGTCGAGTCGTGGACCCAAGGCCAATACGGCTTCATCCGCCTCACGACTCAGGACGGGCGCGAGGGCTGGGGCCAACTCTCGACCTTCGAGCCGGACATTACAGCCACGGTGTTGCATCGGCAGGTGGCACGGCACGTCCTCGGCAGCGACCCGGCGCGGATCGACGCGCTCGTGGACCGGGTCATCGACGCCAACATGAAGTATCCGTGGTCCTACGTCTGCCGCGCGCTGGCCGGCGTGGACACCGCCATCTGGGACCTTTACGGCAAGATCAAGGGCAAGCCGGTCTGCGCCTTGGTCGGCGGCAAGCCCGATCCCTTTCCGGTCTATGGCTCCAGCATGAGACGCGACATCGCGCCCGAGGACGAGGCCGCGCGCCTGGCCAAGCTGCGGGACGAGCGCGGCTTCCGAGCGTTCAAGGTGCGCCTGGGCGTGCCCACCGGCCACGACCGCGACGCCGCGCCGGGCCGCACGGAGAAGATCGTCCCCGCCGTCCGCAAGGCTGTGGGTGAGGGCATCCGCCTGCTGGCCGATGGCAACAGTTGTTACACGCCGCCCCGGGCCATCGAAGTCGGCCGGCGCATGGAGGACCACAACTATTTCTGGTTCGAGGAGCCGTGTCCGTATTGGGAACTCGAGTGGACCGCGGAAGTGGCGGCGGCGCTTGGGATGAACGTGGCCGGCGGCGAGCAGGACAACGACCTCGCGCAGTGGCGCCGCATGATTCGGATGAACGCGGTGGACATCCTGCAGCCTGACCTGTGCTACATCGGCGGCTTCACGCGCGCCTGGCGCGTGGCGAAGATGGGACAGAAGGCCGGCAAGCTCGTCGTGCCGCACTCCTCGCATCTCTCGCTCGTCACGCTCTTCTCGCTGCATTTCATGGCGGCCATTCCGAACGCGGGGCCGGTAGTGGAGTTCAGCATCGAGGAGGACGCCAACGCCGGCGAACGGCTCTACAGCCCGGCGCTCGTCGTCAGCGACGGCAAAGTCAACATCCCCGATGGCCCCGGCTGGGGAGTGAAGATCAACCCCGCGTGGATCGAAAAGGCGGAGTACAAGAAGAGCGAACGGGAAACCAAACGATGAGAGTGGGCGTAAATCGTACCGGCAGGCTGGACGCCTTCACCCCCCATGGGTCGCTCGATGCCGGCTTCGAGTAGGCGATTCAGACCGACGGCGCCATTTTGTGCGTTGGCACCGAGTCTTCCGGGAACGTCCTCGCCGGCGGGAGCTTCAGCGCGGCAATTCTCACCTGTGCGACGAACCCTTCCTCCCAACTGTCGCATGGTGAGCCGTGACCCAGGATGACGGTCTTCAATCGGGAGCTACCATCGGGATCACCTGGCGCTCGAAGCGCCGGTAAACCTGGAACTCCTGCCGGTCGAGCGTGAACACGCAGCAGTCGCGGTGCAGCTCGGACATGCGGACCAAGCAGGCATCCGCCAGTTGCATTTCCTGGTCATCGTATTTCTCCATCAGCCGGGCGACCGGGCCAGCATGGTCCTCGAGGTGAAACGGCGCGACGATCACCTTTCGTTCAAACAAGGCCAGGATTCTGTTGCCCGGGAGGCCGGCATGTTCCTGCAGCAGGTACGCGGCTTCGGACAGGACCGCCTCGCACGTGAGCATCGGCACGGGAGCCTGTCCCCATTGCTCCTTTGCCCACCGGTGGTCGGCGTCGCTGCGGTCGAAGAACGCGACCAGCGGTCCGGTGTCTAACAGCCAAGCGGTCATCGGCCGAATCCTTTCAGATGTTTCTTGTTCCGTGCCAGGTCGCGCAAACCGCTCTGCACACACCCGCACAAGTCCGCCGCCAGGTCGAGAGCCGACCGGCGCTGGCGCTGCTGGTGTTGCTGGAGGATCTGGCGCACGAGGGCGGATTTCGGCTGCCGGGCGCGTTTGGCCTCGGCTTCCAGCCAACCGAGCAACCCGTCGGGCAGTTTCATCGTCAAGGTTTTCATGCGGACATGGTGACACCATGTTGGCAGAATGGCAATACCTGGTGTCTGCCGCCGGCTTGCGATGCTTGA